>JAADGT010000260.1 GCA_013152215.1 Deltaproteobacteria bacterium | reverse complement strand
TGGTGCCGGGATCCCGGTGGCTGTCGGCCAGCACCCGTCCGTCCGCCGCGATCACGGTGAACCGCAGGCCGGTCCGGTCCGACAGGGCCCGAACCCGAGCGCCCAGCACCGGGGCCGACACGGTCCGGAGCCCCTCGGCCGCGGCCCACGCCACCCGTTCCAGATCGCGGGCCACCCGTCCGGTCTCCCACCGGGCCAGGAACCGATCGCCCAGAAGCCCGGCGGCCGCCACGAGCACGGCCAGCACCATCGCGGACTGGAGAAACAGGCGGCCGGCAAGGGAGCGGGGCATAACGCCTCATCCCCCCGGGTTGAACCGGTACCCGGCGCCCCGCACGGTCTCGATCCACCGGGGCCGGGTCGGATCGGGCTCGAGTCGGGCCCGCAGGCGCCGCACGTGCACGTCCACGGTGCGGGGGTCCACCACCACGTCCGGGTCCCAGGCGTGCTGGAGCAGGGCCTCCCGCGAGTACACCCGGTTCGGGTGGGAGGCCAAGAACTCCAGGAGCCGGTACTCCTGGGGGGCGAGCTCGACCTCGTGCCCGCCGCGCCACACCCTGCGGGCGCCGGGGTCGATCTCCAGCTCCCCGTACCGGATCGGGCGGGCCTCGGCCTCCTGGTTGGCCGCCCGCTTCAGCACGGCCCGGACCCGGGCCACCAGCTCCCGGGGGCTGAACGGCTTGACCACGTAGTCGTCGGCCCCCAGCTCGAACCCGGCCAGGCGGTCGGGCTCGCCGCCCCGGGCCGTGAGCAGGATCACCGGCACCTCCCGGGTGGCGTCGCGGGAGCGCAGGATCCGGAGGACCTCGAACCCCTGCAGGTCGGGGAGCATGACGTCCAGGACCACCAGATCGGGCCGAGCCTCGGCCGCGGCCCGAAGGGCCTCGTGCCCCGTGAGGGCCCGGGCCGTCTCGAACCCTGCGGCCTCCAGGTTGTAGGCCACCAGGTCCACCAGGTCCTCTTCGTCGTCCACCACCAGGATGCGCATCGGCTCCCTCTTCGAGGCGGATCAGCCGCCCCCCCCTCCCGGCACGTGGGTGTGCCGGATGTCCTTGCCCTTGACCAGGTAGATCACCATCTCCGAGATGTTGGTGGCGTGGTCCGCGATCCGCTCCAGGTACCGGGCGATCAAAATCAGCCCCAAGGCCCGGGAGATATTGGCCGGGTTCTCCATCATGTAGGTCAGGAGCTCCCGGAAGATCTGGTCGTTCAGGCGGTCCACCACGTCGTCGCTCTCGCACACCGCCTTGGCGGCGGCGGCGTCCCGCTGCACGTACGCGTCCAGGCTGCGCCGGACCATGTCGCGGGCGGCATCCGCCATTCGGGGCAGGTCGATGAGGGGCTTGAGAGGCGGCTGGTCCACCAGCTCCAGGACCCGTTCGCTCATGTTCACCGCCAGATCCCCGATCCGCTCCAGGTCGGTGGAGATCTTGAGCCCGGTGATGATCAGTCTGAGGTCCGTGGCCGCGGGCTGGCGCAGGGCCAGCAGCTCGATGCACCGCTCGTCGATCTCCACCTCGTACCGGTTGATCTCGTGGTCCCGGGCGATCACCCCCCGGGCCCGCCCACCGTCCCGTTCCACCAAGGAGGCCATGGCGTCCTCGATGGCCTTCTCCACCAGCGCGCCCATGCGCAGGATCTGCTGCTGGAGCCGCTCCAGCTCCGACTCGAACGCCTTGCTCGTGTGGGGTTTCATGGTCTGACTCCGGAGGGTGGCCCGAATCATCCGAACCGGCCGGTGATGTAGGCCTCGGTCTGCTCCTGGGCGGGGGAGGTGAAGATCGTCTGGGTCCGATCGTACTCCACGAGCCGACCCATGTAAAAAAAGCCTGTGTAATCGGAGACCCGCGCCGCCTGCTGCATGTTGTGGGTCACGATCACGATGGTGTAGCGCTCCTTGAGCTCGCCGATCAGGTCCTCGAGCCGGGCGGTCGAGATGGGGTCGAGGGCGCTGGCGGGCTCGTCCATGAGGAGCACCTCGGGCTCCACGGCCAGGGCCCGGGCGATGCACAGCCGCTGCTGCTGCCCCCCCGAGAGCTCCAGGGCGGACGACCGGAGCCGGTCCTTCACCTCGTCCCACAGCGAGGCCTTTCGCAGGGCATCCTCAACGATCTCGGCCAGACGGGCCTTGTCCCGGATCCCGTGGATGCGCGGCCCGTAGGCCACGTTGTCGAAGATGGACTTGGGAAAGGGGTTCCACCGCTGGAACACCATGCCCACCCGCCGCCGCAGGTCCACCACGTCGGTGGCAGGGGAGAGAATGTCCTCCCCGTCCAGCAGGATGCTGCCGCGGGTGCGGGCGCCCGGCACCAGATCGTTCATCCGGTTCAGACAACGCAGGAACGTGCTCTTGCCGCACCCGGACGGCCCGATCAGGGCCGTGACCCGGTTCGAAGGGATCCGGATCGAGATGCCGTGGAGGGCCTGTTTCGAGCCGTACCACACCTCGACGTTCTGGCAATCGATGCGTACCGGTTCGTCCATGAATCGTGCCTTTGCGGCGCTACCGGGCCGTCTCGAGCCGGCGGCGCATGCGGCTTCGCACGGCAAACGCCGTGAGGTTCAGGGTGAACACGAGCCCCACCAGCACCAGGGCCGTGCCGTAGGCGATGGGCCGGACCTTCTCCAGGGAGTGGTGCTGGGTGGACAGGATGTACAGGTGATAGGGCAGGGCCATGAACTGGTCCGAGAGGCTCGTGGGCGCGAACGGCAAGAAGAACGCCACGCCGGTGAACAGGATCGGCGCGGTCTCGCCGGCGGCCCGGCTGAGCCCCAGGATCGCCCCCGTGAGGATGCCGGGAAGGGCCGGGGGCAGGACCACCGTGCGCACGGCCTGCCACCGGGTGGCGCCCAGGGCCAGGGCGCCGTCCCGGTAGGCCCGGGGCACGCTCTTCAACGCCTCCTCGCTGGCGGTGATGATCCACGGCAGCGTCAGCAGCCCCAGGGTGAGCCCCGCCGAGAGCAGGCTGGTGCCCAACCCCAGCAGGTCCACGAACAGCACCACACCGAACAGCCCGTACACGATGCTGGGGACGCCCGAGAGGTTCCGGATGGCCAGCCGGATCCAACGGGTGGCCCGGTTGTCCGGTGCGTACTCCGTCAGGTAGATGGCCGCTCCCACCCCCAGGGGCAACGAGAAGACCACCGTGAGCAGGCTCACCAGTGCCGTGCCCGCGATGGCCGGGAAGATGCCCCCCTGGGTCATGCCCCTGCGGGGCCGGTCCGTGAGGAACTCCCACCCCATCACCTGCCAGCCCTGGCGGGCGATGTGCACCAGAAAGAGCACCAGCACGGCCACCACCAGCACCGTGCTCAGCAGGAGCCACGACCGGCCCAGGGCCGACCAGACGCGCTTCGCTCTCACTGGGCCCTCCTCCCCCGCCGGATGAACCAGTCCGCGATCCAGTTCACGGCGAACGAGATCACGAACAGGGCGAACCCCACCGCGAACAGGGCGAAGTAATGGGCCGTGCCGTGGGGCACCTCGCCCAGCTCGATGGCGATGGTGGCCGTCATGGTGCGCACCGGCGACAGGAACCCCGAGGGGAACGCCGGCGCGTTTCCCGTGGCCATGAGCACGGTCATGGTCTCGCCGATGGCCCGGCCCATGGCGAGCATCATCGCCGCCAGAATGCCGGGGGCCGCAGCGGGCAGGGTGACCTTGACCAAGGTCTCCCAAGGGTTGGCCCCGAGGGCCAGGCTGGCCAGGCGGTGGTCCCGGGGCACGGCCCGCAGGGCGTCCTCGGACAGGCTCACGGCCGTGGGCAGGGCCATGACCGTGAGCAGCACGGCCCCGTTCAGGGCGGTGAGCCCGTTGGGCAGCCCGAACAGCCGCGCGATCGCCGGCCCCACCACCACGATGCCGATAAACCCCACCACCACGCTGGGAATCGCGGCCAGCATCTCCACCGCCGGTTTGAGCACCTCGCGCACCCGCGCGGGCGCGAACTCCGACAGGTACGCGGCCACCCCGATCCCCAGGGGCACGGTGAACGCCATCGCCCCAAAGGTGACCAGGAACGTGGAGGCCACCATGGAGCCGATGCCGTACTTCGCCCCCTCGGGGCTCGTGGGGTCCCACCGGGCCGTGGTGAGGAACTCCCACAGCGGCACCTCGCGGAAGGCCCGGGCGCCCTGCCACAGGAGCAGCACGAAGATCCCGGCCAGCACGAGGACCGAGGTGTACCCGCACAGGGCGAGGACCCCTTCCATCAATCGTTCCCCCGCCCGGAAGCGGCGACGGGTCACGGTCATCGAACCTCTCATGCGGCTCTCGAAGGCTAGAAAGCTGGAAGGCTGGAAAGCTAGAAGGCTGAAAACCTCTTATGTCTCCGAGTGTTCCGTTTCGAAAAAACGTCTGCGAGATGCGGCGGTGGGGCTGGGGGCTCCGACGAAGCGCGACGGCCGAGCAGCCCGGGCCGCCCGGCGCCAGGGGAGCGGCCGCGGCGCGTGCCCTCAC
>JAADGT010000345.1 GCA_013152215.1 Deltaproteobacteria bacterium | reverse complement strand
CTCGGGCACGGTCAGGCCCGCCTCCTCGGCCGCCCGGCCGAGCACCTCGCGGAGCCGCTCGGGGGTGAGCTCCCCGGCCCGGGGCACGTAGCCGGTGAGCCGGCCCCACACGGGCACGTCGAGCCGCAGTTGGGTCTCCACAGCGGCGTCGGGCTCCTCGATCACCAGAATCCGCTCGCACCGGCCCGCCAGCTCCTCCAGGGGCGCGGGGGGCAGGGGGTGGGCCAGGGCCAGCTTCAGCACGGCCACCCGGTCCGAGAGCCCCAGGGACTCCAGCAGGTCCATCACGTAGGCGTAGGCGATCCCCGAGGCCACGATGCCCAGGGGCGCCGTGCCCTCGGGCAGGTGGAGCCGGTTCTCGGGCCACGAGGCCGCCTCGTCGGCGATGGCCGCGAGCTTCTGGTTCAGCAACCGGTGAAGCTCGAACCGCGCCCGGGGGGTGGCCGCCCACCGCCGGGGGTTCTTGTCGAACCGGGCCTCCTGGCCCGGACCGGTGACCGGCCCGCACGCGATCCGCTGGCTGGAGTGGCAGATCCGGAGCGTCGGCCGCAGGATCACCGGGATCTCGTGGCGCTCCGACAGCTCGAACGCCCGGGCGCACAGATCCTTGGCCTCCTGGGCGTCGGCCGGGTCGAGCACCGGCAGCTTGGCGAACCGGGCGAACAGCCGGGTGTCCTGCTCGGTCTGGGAGCTGTGGGGGCCGGGGTCGTCGGCCACCACCAGCACCAGCCCGCCCTTCACCCCGATGTACGCGGCCGACAGGGCCGGGTCGGCCGCCACGTTGAGCCCCACCTGCTTCATGGCCACCATGACCCGCTTGCCCGAATAGGCGGCGGCCAGGGCCGTCTCCAGGGCCACCTTCTCGTTGGTGGACCACTCGGCGTACAGGTCCAGGCCCATCTCCTCCTTGAACCGCACCACCGCGGGCAGGATCTCCGAGCTGGGGGTGCCGGGGTAGGAGGTGGCGAACTGGCACCCCGCCTCCACGATGCCGCGGGCAATGGCCTCGTTTCCGAGAAGGAACCGGTACTCGGTAGCGTGCATGGGGGCTCCTGAAAGGCTAGAAGGCTGAAAAGCTGGAACGCTAGAAGGCTAGAAAGCCTCGTCAGGCCCTTGCGGGGCCGGACAACGAGAAAAGGTAACGCTCAGTGATCCTGGTGCTTTGGCGGCCGCGGGGCATGGGGCCTGCTTCCGGCCGCGCGCGAAGCCGAGCATGAGATTCGCCGCGCAGGCACGTGGCATCAGCGGTGGCTTCATGACAGACCGGCCGGCACGAACGATTTCACGGTGCGAACGTTGGGGGCGCTGCGCGGCGAGCCGAGGAGCCGCACGCGGCTCTCCAGCAGACCCCATGCCCCCTGAGCTTGGGCGGTGGCTCCGGAGCCGAGCCGCCCAGCCGCCCAGCCGCCCAGCTGCCTAGCTGCCTAGCTGCCCAGCGGGCCGAAGGCCCCAGACCGACGACCAACGACTGACGACCAACGACCGAAGTCACTGGGAAGCTAGGAAGCTAGAACGAAACACGCCGGTGCCGGGGGCACGTCCCCCGGCACCGGCGTGGCAGGTGCTACGCCGCCTGGGGCGAGGGCAGGCCCTTGATGGCCTCCCAGGCCTTGTCCAGCTCCTCGGGCGGCAGCTCGTACTCCTCGAGCTTCTTCCCGAAGTAGGCGTCGTAGGCCGACATGTCGAAGTGGCCGTGGCCGGAGAGCAGGAACAGGATCGTTTTCTCCTTGCCCTCCTCCTTGGCCTTCAGGGCCTCGTTGATGGCGCCACGGATGGCGTGGCTCGACTCGGGTGCCGGCACGATGCCCTCGGCCCGGGCGAACATGACCGCCGCGTCGAAGCACTCCACCTGATGGAACGCCTCGGCCCGGATGAGCTCGTCGTTCAAGAGCTGACTGACCAGGGGAGCCATGCCGTGGTAGCGCAGCCCGCCGGCGTGGATGCCCGGGGGCACGAAGGTGTGGCCGAGGGTGTGCATGGGCAGCAGCGGGGTCATGCCCACCGTGTCGCCGAAGTCGTAGTGGAAGTGGCCCCGGGTCATGGTGGGGCAGGCCGTGGGCTCGCAGCCCACCACGTCGATCTCACGGCCGTGGATCTTGTCGTACAGGAACGGGAAGGTCAGGCCCGCGAAGTTGGAGCCGCCGCCGCAGCACCCCAGGATCACGTCCGGGTAGTCTCCGGCCAGCTCCATCTGCTTCTTGGCCTCGAGCCCCACCACGGTCTGGTGCAGCAGCACGTGGTTGAGCACCGAGCCCAGGGCGTACTTGGTGTCCTCGCGGCTGGCCGCGTCCTCCACGGCCTCGGAGATGGCGATGCCCAGGGATCCGGTGCTGTTGGGGTCCTCGGCCAGGATCTTCCGGCCGGCCTCGGTCTCGTTCGAGGGGCTGGGGATGACGCTGGCGCCCCAGGTCTCCATGAGCACGCGCCGGTAGGGCTTCTGCTCGTAGGAGATCCTCACCATGTACACCTTGGCCTCGATGCCGAAGAAGTTGCAGGCCAGGGACAGGGCGCTGCCCCACTGGCCGGCGCCGGTCTCGGTGGCGATGCGCTTCACGCCCTCCTTCTTGTTGTAGTAGGCCTGGGCCACGCTGGTGTTGGGCTTGTGGCTGCCGGCCGGGCTGGTGCCCTCGTACTTGTAGTAGATCTTGGCCGGGGTCCCCAGGGCCTCCTCCAGGCGCCGGGCCCGGAACAGGGGGGTAGGCCGCCACAGCCGGAGGATCTGGAGCACCTCCTCCGGGATGTCGATCCACCGCTGGGTGCTCACCTCCTGCTCGATCAGGGCCATCGGGAACAGCGGGGCCAGGTCGTCCGGCCCGACCGGCTGCCCGGTGCCCGGGTGCAGGGGCGGCTTCATGGGGTTCGGCATGTCCGCTGCGATGTTGTACCACTGCTTGGGGATCTCCGACTCGGGAAGCGTGTACTTGATCTGCGACATGCTCCTACCTCCTTTCTTGGGGTGAGGGTCAACGAAGCCGCTGGAGCTGCTGGGCCACCCGTAGCAGGCTCTCGGCCGTGTGGGCCGGGTAGAATCCGTCCAGGAACGGCAGGGCCGCGGCCATGCCCCGGCACAGGGGCTGGTAGTCGGGATCGCCCTTCAATGGGTTGAGCCACAGGATCCGCCACGCCCGTGCCCGCAGCCGCCCCATCTCCCGGGTGAGCAGGTCCGGATCGCCCCGGTCCCACCCGTCGCTGAACACCACGACCACCAGGCCCCGGCGGGGGCCGGCCGCGTCCAGGGCGCGGTTGAGCTCGGCCAGGCTCCTGCCGATCAGGGTGCCGCCCGACCAGCCCCGGGTCTGCTCCCCCACCCGGGCCACGGCCCGGGTGGCATCCCGGTCGCGCAGGGCATCGGTCAGGTCGAACAGTCGGGTCGAGAACCCGAACACCCGCACCCCCCGATCCCGTCGGGCCAGCCCGTGGGCCATCAGCAGGAAGAACCGGTTGTACACGTCCATGGATCCGGACACGTCGCCCAGGAGCACCAGGTTGCGCTTGCGCAGCCGAGGCTCCTGCCGGGTGAGCCGGACGATCTCGCCGCCGTAACGCAGGCTCTGCCGGAACACCCTGCGGAACTCGATGGACCGGCCCCGGTACGACGGCCGGTGCCGCCGGCCGGGGCGGCTCGCGAGCTTGTGCAGCAGGGCCAGGAACGCGGCCCGAACCCGGGGCTCCTCCTCGGGGGTGACGTGCCGCAGGTCCTTGCGCAGCAGCACCTCGCGATCCGAGGCGCCGCCCTCGGCGTCGGAGAGAAGGGAAGACTCGCCCTCGTCGCCGGCCGAGCCTTGGCCGGGGCGGGCCGACGGACGTTCGCACGGCGGTTGCGGGGGAGGCTCCTCCGGCAGGGAGCCGGACTCCCAGTAGGCGTGGAACAGGCGGTCGAAGACCGGGATCTGATCGGGGGACGACACGAGCAGGCCCCGGAGGGCCCAGTACACGGTGCGGGGGTCGCCCACCCCCAGCAGGCTGAGGGCGCGACACGCGTCCACGGCCGCGGCCGGGTGGGCCGGCAGGCCGGAGCGCTTGCACAGCCGGGCAAAGGCGAGGACGTGGCCTGCCATGCCGGCGTCAGGGGGTGGGCTGTGGGGTCGGGTCATGGAGTCAAAGCTGTGTTCGTCTCATCGTCTCGTTCTCCTCCCAATGATCCACGAAGTCGAAAAATGGAAACAACTTTGGGCCTTCGGCCCGCCGGAAAGCTAGGAGGCGGGGAGGCTAGAAGGCTAAAAACCTTTTTGTTTTCATGCGTTGCCGCACAGTTTCGTTCGTGGCCTCCGGCTCACGGCCGCGACAACTCCCCGATGGGCCTTGCGGCCCGGGATCGCGACCGGGAGGTCGCTCCTACCCACGGTGGCCCTGGGCAAGCTGCCTGGCCCGGCGCCTCCCAGCTTCCTAGCCTCCCAGCCTTCCAGCCTTCCCTAACACATCGCCGCCTTGACCTGGCGCAGGTACTCGGCCCGTTTTTCGTGGTCGCCCCA
>JAADGT010000358.1 GCA_013152215.1 Deltaproteobacteria bacterium | reverse complement strand
CGATTGAAGAAGGTGCTCGACGCAGCGCCCGACCCGGTCGTGGTGGTGGATCCAGGGGAGCGAAGGATTCTCTGGGCCAGCCGCCGCGCCGGTTCGGGACGTGTTCGGGGCGGAGGTCGGCCGGGTGGTGGCGTGCCGACCCCTCCCCTCCGGCGGTTACCGGATCGGACCTCGAAAAGGCGTTTGGCACCCGGTGGAGGGGCTGGACGAAGTGGGGGTGTGGGTGCCCCCTTGGACGGCTCCGCGAGCCGGGGCGCGGGGGTTGGGGATGGCCCTGACTCTGGCAGCGGTGGCGTCGGCAGCCGCAGGGTTCGCGTTCTGGGAGCGCCGACGGGTCCGCCGGGACGAGCAGGCGCGGTTCGAGGCGATTGAAGAAGGTGCTCGACGCAGCGCCCGACCCGGTCGTGGTGGTGGATCCAGGGGAGCGAAGGATTCTCTGGGCCAGCCGCCGCGCCGCCGTGCTGTTCGGTCGCGCTCCGGAGAGCCTCGAGGACGCGCCGGTGGCGGAGCTGCTGGACGGCCGTGCGGGGGAGCGGCTGTGGGACCTGCTGTCCGGTTCGGAGGAGGGGGGCGTGGTCTGCCTGGAGTTCCCCGGTGGGCCGGTCTGGCTGCAGGTGTCCCGTGCAGACATCGGGTTCCGTGGACGCCAGGCGCTCCTCGTGGCCCTCCGGGACGTGACCGCGGTGGCGGAGCAGGCCAGGCAGGCCCGGGACACGGCCCGCATCCTGGAGACCGTGCTGGAGCACTCGGACAACGGGCTCGTGCTCCTCGGCCCGGACCACCGGATCCGGTATTACAACCAGAGGGCCCGGGAACTCTGGGGGGTACCGGAGGACGTGCTGTGGCCCGGGCCCACCTTGGAGGACATGGTCCGGTGGGTGTGCAACGAAGGGATCTATCCTCCGGACGAGGTGGAGGAGCTCGTTCGGCAGCGCATGCGTCAGATGGAGGAGGCCCGGCAGGGCAAGCGGGTGGAGTACCTCGCGCCGCGGCGGGACGGCCGGGTCGTGGAGGCGGTGGCGGTGGGGCTTCCCGACGGGGGGGTCCTGGTGCCTTACCGGGACGTGACCGCCCAGGAACGGGTGCTCGCGGAGCTGCGGGAGCAGGAGGAGCGGTTCCGGGGCATGCTCGAGGCCCTCCCCGACCCGGTGTACATCCGAGGGCCGGAAGGGGTGGTGGAGTACGCCAACCCGGCCATGGTCAGCCGGTGCGGACGTGATCCGCGGGGGGAGCCTTGTTACGCCGCGGTCCACGGCCTGACCGCCCCGTGCTCGTGGTGCCGGGACCCCGGGCCGGAGCCGTGGACCGGAGAGTGGCGCAGCCCTAGGGATGGTCGGTACTACCGGGTGACCCTCGCGCGGTTGGCCGGAGGGGACGGCTCCCGCCGGATGGGGATCCTGCGGGACGTGACCGTGGAGCGCACCTCCGAGGACCGCCTGAGGGCCGAGAAGGAGTTCGCCGAGAGCCTGGTGGCGTCGTTGGCCGTTGGCGCGTTCGTGCTGGACGCGGACGGGAGCATCCGGGTGTGGAACCGGGCCGCCGAGCTGCTGACCGGCGTGCCCGCCTCGCGCATGGTGGGCACCCGGGACGCGTGGTTCCCGTTCTACGCTCACCCCCGCCCCACCCTCGCCGACCTCGTTCTTCGGGGACGGAGCAGCGAGGCCGGGCGGTACTACGAGAACTGGGGCCCGTCTCCCTTGAGCCCGGACGGACTGCGGGCCGAGGGCTGGTTCGACGACATGAACGGCCGTCGCCGGTTCCTGGTGTTCGAGGCGGTGCCGATCCGCGACGGTCGGGGGCGGATCCGGGCGGTCCTGGAGACCGTGCAGGATCTCACCGACCTGAAGGAGGCCCAGGCGGGCCGGGCCCGGCTGGACGCGGCCGTGGATCAGGCGGCCGAGGGGATCGCCGTGGTGGACAGGAGAGGTCGGATCCGGCATGCGAATCCGGCGTTCCGGAGGATCGTCGGAAACGGCACCCGGGTGTCCGAGCTCATCGGAGAGGTGCCCGGGCCGGAGGAGTCTCCTCGACGGTTCCGCCGATCCCTGGCCGCCGCCAACGGGGCCGCCCCTCGGGAGCTGGACCTGTCCGTCACGCCGCTGCGCGGGGGGGACGGCAGCGCCGTGGTGGTGGCCAGGGACGTGACCCAGGAGGTGCTGCTGGAGCGTCAGGTCCGCCAGGCCCAGAAGCTGGAGTCCCTGGGCACGTTGGCCAGCGGCATTGCCCACGACTTCAACAACATCCTGACGGCGGTCACGGGGTACCTGGAGCTCGCCATGGACGAGGTGCACTCCCCCCAGGCCCGGCAGAACCTGGACCGGGTCCTCGCCGCGGTGGACCGGGCCGCGGCGCTGGTGGCCCGGATGCTGGCCTTCGGCCGCGAGGCCGAGGGCGACCCCCGCCCCGTCCGGTTGTGCTGGGTGCTGGACGAGGCCTTGGACCTGCTTCGCTCCGGTCTGGGGCCCGAGGTGGAGCTGGTGTGCCGGTGGGCCGTGCGGGACGACCGCGTGGTGGTGGACCCGGTGCAGGTCCAGCAGGTGGTGGTGAACCTGGTCACCAACGCGGCCCAGGCCCTCGGGGACGAGGGGGGCCGGGTGGAGGTCTCGGTGCGGGATGCGGAGGTGGACGAGGCACTGGCCCGGGGACGGCCGGGCCTGGTGCCGGGGGCGTACCTCCGGATCACCGTTTCGGACAACGGGTGCGGCATCCCCGCTGAGGTGCTGCCCCGGATCTTTGACCCCTTCTTCACCACCAAGGAGGTGGGCCAGGGCACCGGCCTCGGCCTGGCCATGGTTCACGGGATCGTGGCGTCGTGGGGCGGGGCGGTGGAGGTGCACAGCGAACCCGGACAGGGCACCACGTTCCATGTGTTCGTGCCGCGGCAGGGTCCGGGCGCCACGGACGGGACCCCCGGGCCCTGCGGCAGCGGAGAGCGGATCCTGGTGGTGGACGACGATCCTTCCGTGGCCGAGATCCTGGCCGAGGTGTTGACGTCCAAAGGGTACCGGCCCGAGGTGTTCGGCCATCCGGCCGAGGCGATCGAGGCGATCGAGGCAGATCCCGCCGGGTTCCACGCCGTGGTCACGGACCAGGCCATGCCCGGTATGGACGGAATCGAGTTCCTGGAGCGGGTCCGACGGATCCGGCCCGAACTTCCGGCCGTGGTGTGCACGGGGTTCGAGCGGGAGGAGACCCGAAGGGCGGCCGAGCGGCTCGGAGGCGTCCAGGTGATGCTCAAACCGTTCACCGCGGGCGAGCTGGCCCGGGCTTTGGCGGCGGCGTTGGGGCCCCGGCAGGGGGAGCAGCCCGCACCGGCGGCAACGAGAACAGGAGGCGAGGGATGAGGTGGTGGATCGCTGCGGCGCTGTTGGCTCTGTGGGGAGCGGGTCCGGTGGAGGCCGCCCGGGTGTTCGTGGTGCACAGCTACGGCGCCGGCCACGTGTGCGGCCAGCCCCAGCACGACGGGCTCGTCCGGGCCCTGGAGGACGAGGGGTTCGTGCCCGGCCGGAACCTGGAGGTGGGGGTGTTCTACATGGAGACCAAGCGGCGCTACACCACGCCAGAGGCTGTGGCTCGGCGGGGCAAAGAGGCCCTGGCAGCCCTGCGGGCGTTCCGGCCGGACGTGGTGGTGACCCTGGACGACAACGCGTTCCGCACCGTTGGGGCGGCGCTCGTGGGCACCGAGCTGCCGGTGGTGTTCTCAGGGGTCAACACCCCCCTGGACCGCCTGAACCGCACCATGCGGTTCTTCGCCACCCGCTCCCGGCCCGGCGCCAACGTGACGGGGGTGTACGAGAAGCTCCACTTCGTGGACGCCGTGCGGACCCATTGCCGGCTGGTGCCGGACACGGCCCGGGTGGTCTTCCTGGGGGATCGGTCGCCCACGGGGGAGGCGATTCGGGCCCAGGTCCTGCAGGAGCTGGCGGACGAGGTGCTGCCCGTGCCCCTGGAGCTGCACGTGGTGGAGACCTGGGAGGCGTACCAGGAGCTGGTGAGGCGCCTGAACCGGTCGGCCGAGCGCTTGGTCCTCTACCCGGCGGCGCTCCGCCTGCCCGGGGCGGACGGGAAGACCCGCACCGCGGCCGAGATCCTTCCGTGGACCGCCCGGGAGTCCCGGCATCCCAGCATCCCGATCAACGTGGGGTTCCTTCGGGCGGGCCTGTTTGGGGGGGCATCGGTGGACTTCGCGGCCATGGGCGCCCAGGCGGGACGGATGGTCGCCAGGATCCTACGGGGTGCGCCGGCGGGGGAGATTCCCCTGGAGGAGGCCGAGCGGATCCGGCTGGTGTTCAACCTGGCCCGCGCCCGGGACCTGGGCATCCGGATCCCGGAGGACGTGCTCTTGGCCGCCGACGAGGTGATCGGCTGGGAGGAGGCCCGAAAGCCATGATCCTTGACGGGGATCGCAGACCGCCGATCCGGCGGGTGCTGGTCCGGTGGTTTTTGGGGATGGCGGCCCTGGCCGCGCTCGCGTTGGGGATGGCCGTGTACTTCCCGCTGGTGGGGGCGTTGCGCGCCGAGTTCGAGGAGCGCCAGGAAGCGGAACTGGCCCGCACCCAGGCCGTGCTGCGGGCGCGGCTCGCGTCGGTGCGGGACGAGGTGCAGCGGTTGGCCCAGAACAACGGGGTGCGGGTGGGGCTCCTGATCGGGCCGGAGACCCGATTGAAGGAGGTGCTGCGCCGGGAAGCGCCGCCGTCCGGTGGGGCCGTGTTCGGGGTGAGCACGCCTGAAGGCCGGTTGGTGGCGGGGGAGGGCCTTCCGGTGTCCCCGGAGCGCGCCTTGGCCGGCGCGGCATCCCCGCCCCGCTGGGTGTTCCGGCAGCTTCTTTTTAATGTTGGTG
>JAADGT010000070.1 GCA_013152215.1 Deltaproteobacteria bacterium | reverse complement strand
TACCGCATGGAGACGCAGCAGCGGCTCCGCAAGCTGGGGGTCGCCACGTTCCTGCGCCGGACCCAGCGGGTCTCCAAGGGGTTCCGGCTCGTGCTCGGATCGGGCGACGGCAGTAAGGCCCGGGAGGCCTTGACCCAGCACGGGTACCAGGTCGAGCCCCAGGGGCAGGTCCTTGCGTACTTCTTCTTGAAGGCCGAGGCTCTCCGCGCGATCCGGTTGCTGGAGGGCAGCGGTATCCGGGCCCGGTTGGAGCCCTACGAAGGCCCGTTTCCCGTCTGGACCGTATACGCCGGGCCGTTCACCCGGGCCGAGGCCGAGGCGGCCCGGAAGCGGCTGGCCAAGGCAGGGATCACCACGTATCTGCGGGAGCGTCCGTGACCGAGGTGGATCGCTGGACCTCGCCAGACGTCCCCGAACCGGCGCGGTTGGCGGCGGCCAAGGGCAGCGTGCCCCTTCCCCCCCACGCGCTGGTGACGGTGGTGGCCCGGCTTTTGGCCGACCCCTCACCACGGGTGAGGGAGGCGGCGCAGGGGGCATGGACCGAGCTGCCCGCGAAGGTGATCGGAGCGGCCCTGGAGAGCCGGGAGCTTTCCGGCGAGGTCTTGGAGCGGCTGGCCGGGCGCGGCGACCTTCCCCGCCCCCTGGTCCTCCGGCTGCTGCAACACCCGGGCTTGACTCCGGCGGCGGCCTCGCGGTTTGCGTCGTCGCCCGATCCGGAGATCGCGGCTCAGCTGGCCCGGAACCACCGGCTTCTCCTCCAGGCCCCAGGCCTGGCGCGCGAGGTGCTTCGAAACCCCAGCCTGCCGGCCGAGGAACGGAGCCGCCTCGAAAGCCTGGCGGCCGAGCAATGGAACGAGGAGCCAGAGCAAGAACCCTCCGGCGCAGGTGGGTCGGAGGAGACCGAGGCCGAGCTCCCCCCGGCCCTGCCGCCGGTGCTCGTGGACGACCAGGCCGCCCCGCCCGCGGCCGAGCCCGAGCGGGAGAACCTGTACCGGATGGTGCGGAGCCTCACCGTGGCCCAGAAGATCCGGCTCGCCATGCTGGGGTCCAAGGCGGCCCGGAGGCTCCTCGTGCGCGACACGAACAAGGCCGTGGTCCGGGCGGTGGTGCAGAGCCCCAAGATCCGGGAGGACGAGGTGTTGGCCATCGCCCAGGACCGGACCGTGGCAGAGGAGGTGATCCGGCTCATCCTTCAGCGCCGGGACTGGGTGAAGAACTACTCGATCCGTGCGGCCTTGTGCCAGAACCCCAAGACGCCCCTGCCCAAGGCCCTACGGCTCCTGGAGACCCTCCAGGAGCGGGACCTCAGGCAGATCGCCAAGAGCCGCAACGTGCCGAGCGCCATCTCGGCCGGTGCCACCCGGGTGCTGGCCCGGCGGCGCAAACTGTAACCCCCAACGACCGACGAGCCGAACATGCCAGAGATCGTATCCATCAACATCAGCCGCACCAAAGGGGTGAGGAAGACCCCCGTGCAGGAGGCCCGCATCGGCCCCGAGGGTCTGGAGGGCGACGCCCACGCCGGAGACTGGCACCGAATGGTCAGCCTGCTGGCTGAGGAGAGCGTGGAGAAGATGCGGGCTGCAGGACTCGAGGTGGGCCCGGGGGACTTTGCGGAGAACCTCACCACCCGAGGCGTGGACCTGCTGGCCCTGCCCCTGGGCACCCGGATCCGGGTGGGCGCCGAGGTGGTGCTGGAGCTCACCCAGCACGGCAAGGAGTGCCACAACCGCTGCGCCATCTACTACCAGGCCGGCGACTGCGTCATGCCCCGCGAAGGGGTGTTCGCCAAGGTGATCACCGGCGGCACGGTGCGGGTGGGAGACCCCGTGGAGGTGCTGCCCCAGGGGGCGGCGTCATGAGCCGGATCTGGCGGGTGGGCGTCCTGACCCTTTCGGACCGGGGGGCCCGGGGGGAACGGGAGGACCTGTCGGGCCCGGCGATCCGGGAGGTCCTGGCCTCCGGCCCCTACCGGGTGGAGCGGTACGACGTGATTCCGGACGACCGGGACCGGATCGCCTCGACCCTGATCGCCTGGGCCGACAGCGGGGAGCTCGATCTCATCCTCACCACCGGCGGCACCGGCGTGGCCCCTCGGGACGTGGCTCCCGAGGCCACCCGGGACGTGATCGACCGGGAGGTGCCGGGCATGGCCGAGGCCATGCGGTGGGCCAGCCTCCAGAAGACCCCCCACGCCATGATCTCCCGGGCCGTGGTGGGCATCCGGGGGACCGTGCTCGTGGTGAACCTGCCGGGAAGCCCCAAGGCCGCCCGGGAGAACCTGGAGGTGCTCCTGCCGGCCCTGCCCCACGCCATGGAGAAGATCCAGGGGGACCCGTCGGAATGCGCCCAAGGCGGCTGACCCTCCTCTTTCTCGCTTGGGCGTGCACGGCCCTTGCCGGCTGCGTCACCCCGCCGTGGCGACCGGCCGCTCCCCCGAGGGTGCTCCACCCCCAGGTGGGCCGGGTGGAAGGGGAGGCGTGGATCCGGCCGCGCCACGCCCGGGAGGCCCGACCGTTGACCGGCCCGGTGCTCCTCGAGCCGGACGACACCGTGTTCACCGGGCCCCGGGGCAAGGTGGAGATCCTGCTCCCCGAGGGCGCGATCCGGCTCTTCGGCGACACCGAGGTCCGGGTGCCCTTCGCCTTCGAGGGCCGAACGCCGGTGTGCCGGGGTCTGCGGGTGGAGCGGGGCGAGGTGCTGATACGCCGCTGGGTCGGGGGCCCGTTTCAGGTGCACACCGACGCCCTGGAGATCGACCTGCCCCGCCCCGCCACCGTGCTGGTGGCCCGCCGAGGCGAGATCGAGGCCGTCGAAGGACTCGTGGGCGAGGCCGAGGCCCGCAACGTGTCGGTGCGGGGCCAGACCGTGGTCCAGCTGAAGCCCGGCGTTCACGCCGCCCTCGCCGTGCGCGAGGCCCGTCTCACCGTGGACACCCTGCGTCCCCCCGACCGCTGGCGCCGGTGGGAAAAACCCGACGTCTTCACGGCCGGGGTGCTCCCGCCTCCGCCGCCGCCCACTGACACCGACGGCGCACAGATCCTCCCACCCCCTCCTTCCACCGATTGAGCCGGACGGTTCTCACCCACCCGCACCGCGAGATGGGTCATCTCTTTCCCTGAAAGAGAAATAAAAGTAATATCCCACAGGAAACAGGGTAGTATCCTTCCGCACCCAGCATGATCCCCGTAATTGAGAAAAAAATTACCCCTATACGGGCACAGATCCGGCAGATACCCCAAAAAGAGAAAAATAAGTAACAACACGGGCCCTCAGAGCACCTCGCTCCCCGCCCACCCCACCCCACAGGGACCGAGGAGACGTGCGTCCTCGGAACGACAAGCCACCGGCACCGAAATTGCAGAACAAGCACGCCGAGCCTTCCGTCATTAGGAGAGACGGGCGGGCACGCCCCCCCGTGTGACAACCGCCCGCGCCCCAGCGCGAGGTGGAGGAGCGAAGACCATGAGACGACCCAGGAAGGGCATAGTTTGGATCATCACCGCCACGTGCGCCGGATTACTTGCGGGCGGTGCGGCATGGGGCGGCACGATCACAGGCTTTCAGCTGCTCGACTCATCCAACGGTTCCCTGAGCGGCAACGAGATCTCGATCGCGACAGGGGAAGCGAACAACGACGACTTCACGGGAACCGGGACGGACAACCCGAACCGCGTGACCATCGAGAAAGCGTTCACTTCGATCGGTTACTTGGATGTGATGTTCTCGGTGCAAGATTCGGATGGGGTCACGGAGTACTTTTTCTCCGAAACCGTGGCAAACCAGTCCGGATCGCCATGGACGGACTACCACATCGAGCTATGGGTGTACGACTCCCAGGGGAACCTCGTCCCGTCCTCGGACTTCGACTTCCTGGACTTCAACACGGGCTCTTCTGGGGCGGATCCTGATCCTGTTCCGACCTCCGGCGCGTTTCTGGACCTGACCCATGGGGGAAACGAGATACTGTGGGAAAATGGGGAGCTGGCAGACGCCGAGACCGCGACGTTCACCTTTTCCATCGACGTCCCGGACGGAGTCAACGCTTTCGTGCTGCGCCAGCGGCCGAGCGTGACCGTCGTGCCGGAGCCCGCGTCCATGCTCCTGCTCGGCACAGGGCTGGCCGGCTTGGCCGGGGTGCTGCGGAAGAGGCGCAAAAGCATGGGGTAGCCCGAACCATTCGTGAAGTTACAGCAACCGCCGATTGCGCGACGAACGCTCGTGAATGATCCGGGCCGACCCCCGCGAAAGAGGGTTCCGGAAGGGATAGCGGGTTGCGGCTGCTGTCCCTTTGTTGTTCCAACGGCTGGGGGTCATGGCGTCCCGGTCCCGACACCCCCCAGGGGAGTGGGTGACCCGGAGGAGATACGCGGTATGGGGAAGCGAGGACGGATGATGGCGGCGAACGCCCTCCTATTCCTAGGTGGGCTCTTGTTGATCTCGGGCTGCGGTGGAGGAGGGGGGGGCGGCGGGGGAGGAGGGGGCTCCGCAA
>JAADGT010000170.1 GCA_013152215.1 Deltaproteobacteria bacterium | reverse complement strand
CGATCTCCAGGGCCAGCAGGGCCTCCCGGAGCTTCCGGGCCAGGGTGCGCTCGGGGGTGAGAAAGAGCACCTTGGCCAGCTGTTGGGTGATGGTGGAGCCCCCTTCCACCACCCGGCCCTCCAACAGGTCCACGGCCAGGGCCTTCAGGATGCGGCCCACGTTGAGCCCGAAGTGCTCGAAGAACCGGTGGTCCTCGATGGCCAGGAACGCGCGGATCACGTGGGGAGGGAGCTCCTCCACGGTCACGGGAATCCGTCTCTCCACGCTGAACTCGGCCAGCAGGCTTCCGTCCGCCGCGTACACCCGCGTGGCCGCCGGCGGCCGAAAGGTCTCGAGGCGTGACACCTGGGGGAGCCCCTGGGCGAGGAGCCACAGGGCCGAGACGAGGAACCCAAGGCCCGCGCCGGCCGGCAGGGCCAGGAACAGCAAGACCCGTCTCAAGGCGGGTTCTCCGTCCCCGCTTCCCGGTCCCGGGCCTCGTAGGCCTCGATGATCTCCTGCACGAGGGGGTGGCGGACCACGTCGTCCCGGGTGAACCGGCAGAACCGGATGCCGGGGATGTGGGCGAGCAGCCCCTCGGCCTCGACCAGGCCGGACACGGTGCCCGGGGGCAGGTCCACCTGGGTCACGTCGCCCGTGATGACCGCCTTGCTGTCGAACCCCAGACGGGTCAGGAACATCCGCATCTGCTCCGAGGTGGTGTTCTGGGCCTCGTCCAGGATCACGAACGAGTCGTTCAGGGTGCGGCCCCGCATGAAGGCGAGAGGGGCGACCTCGATCGCGCCCCGCTCGATCAGCGCGGATGCCTTCTCGAAGTCCATCATGTCGTGCAGGGCGTCGTAAAGGGGGCGCAGGTAGGGGTTCACCTTCTCGTACAGGGTTCCCGGCAGGAACCCGAGCTTCTCCCCGGCCTCCACGGCCGGTCGGGTCAGGATGATGCGCTTGACCTGGCGCTTGGCGTGGGCCGAGATGGCCATGGCCATGGCCAGGTAGGTCTTGCCGGTGCCCGCCGGGCCGATGCCGAACACGATGTCGTGGGTGCGGATCGCCTCGATGTACTCCTTCTGGGCCAGGCTTTTGGGGCTGATCACCCGGCGGTCGGCGGCGATGTAAACCGCGTCGAGAAAGATGTCCTTGAGCCGTGCCCGGCGGTTGGCCCGGAGGATGCGCACGGCGTGGTCGATGTCGGCCCGAAACAGGGGGTACCCCTCTTCCACCAGCTCGTAGAGCTGCTCCACCACCGCGGCCGCCAGCTCCACGCCCACCGGGTCGCCCCGCACCAGGACCACGTTGCCCCGGCACGACACGGAGATGTCCCGTACCACGTGGGCCAGCTCGCGGAGGTTGGCCTCCCGCTCCCCCACCAGGGCCTGCACGTGCCGGGGGTCGTCGAGCACCACGCGTTGGAGCGCTTCGCTCATGGTTCCGTCTGTCCGGGGGTGCCGACCACCTGCACCTCGATCCTGCGGGTACG
Source organism: Deltaproteobacteria bacterium (assembly GCA_013152215.1). Taxonomy (GTDB): domain Bacteria; phylum Desulfobacterota; class Deferrisomatia; order Deferrisomatales; family Deferrisomataceae; genus Deferrisoma. The sequence goes on along the minus strand of JAADGT010000170.1, from coordinate 3,028 downwards.
CGGCCGGTTGTCGAAGTCGCACAGCACGAACTGCTGCCAGGTCCCCCTGACCAGCCGCCCACCCCGAACCAGGAACGACAGGGAGGGGCCCACCAAGGCGGCTCGCACATGGGCGTAGCCGTTGCCGTCGCCCCAGGCCCGGTCGTGGTGGTAGGGAGCCCCGGACGGGGCGGCGCGCTCCAGCGCTTCGGCCAGGTCCCGCACCACGCCGGGCTCGAACTCGATGGTGGTCAGGGCCGCCGTGGACCCGGGCACGAAGCAGATCCCGTTGCCATCCCGCACCCCCCACGAGGCGATGGTCCGCTCGAGGTCGGGGGTGATGTCCAGGGTGTGGCCCCGGCCCCGGGTTTCGTAAGAAAGGGTCGCGTTCCAGATCTGCACGGTCTCAAGAAGCTCCGGTAGGCCGCGAGGCGGCCTGCTTGCGAAGAAGTAACTTGCACCGATCCCCGTTTTGCCTCGGCGGTGGGCAGGAGGGCTGGTGGACCGTGGAGTCGTGACGCATCGCTGCCGGAGACGCTAGGAGATGAAAAGATTTTTAGCCTCCCACCCGTTCCGATCTATCCGCCACAGATAGATGGACACGGATGGTTGAAATGCTGAAAGGCGAAGGCTCCGGCCCCATCGGTAGCCGCTTGTGTCCGAGAATCCGTGGAAATCTGTGTTCATCTGCGGCCTTCCAGCCCTTCACGCTTTCCGGCCTCCTGCGGGTCGCAGGCCCAAACCCATGGCGCTATGCCAGGGTGAACAGGTCCTGGGCGGCACGGACCCGTTCGGCCAGCCGGGCCAGGACGTCCTCCACGTCGGCCGTGTCCTTCAGACCCACGGACGCCAGGCTGTCCTCGTCGAGGTGGTAGGCCAATCCGTCGGCCCCGACCCCCTGGCCCAGGGTCATGGTGAACGCGTCGGCCAGGTGGGAGATCTGGGCCAACGTCCGATCGATCCGGGCCTCGGCCGGCCGGTGGTGGTACCGCACGGACTCCACCAGGGTATCGGGGAAGCCCCAGCGCTCCAGCAGCAGGGCACCGACCTCCGGGTGGGGCACCCCCACCACCCGCCTCTCGGCCTCCTGCCAGGAGATGCCCTCCTCCTCGGTCAGCCGCCGGATCTCCCGGATGGACGGGGCCACGAACTCGGCGAGCACGATCTTGCCGAGGTCCTGCAGCAGCCCGGCGGTGTACGCGGTGCCCGGCGCCGGGTAGCGGATCTGCTCGGCCAGCAGCTCGGCGGCCAGGGCCGAGGTGACGCTGCTACGCCAAAGGTCTCCCGCCGCGAGCGCATAGCCATCCTGGGCCGGGGTGAGATAGCGGCTCGCGAGCACCGTGAGGGCGATCTGCACGATCTTGCGCAGGCCCAGCAGGCCGGTCGCCTGGCGCACCGAGGTGACCCGGGCTCGCAACCCGTAGATCGGGGCGTTGCAGGCCCGCAGCACGTTGGCGGTCATGGCGGGGTCCCGTTCGATCCAGCCCGCCACCTGCCCCAGGTTGGCATCGGGGTCCTGGGCGGCGGTGAGCAGGCGAACCGCCACGGCCGGCATGGGAGGCAGGGCCTCCAGTTGGCTCAGGATCTGCTGGACGTTCAAAGGACCTCCTCCCCCACCCCCAGAAGCCGGACCCGGACCTGCCCGTCGGTGAGGCGCAGCTCCATCGATCGTCCCACGGTGCCGCCCAGGCTCGTTGCTGCGATGGGGATCCGCTCCAGGCGGCACAGCCCCACCAGCGCCTCGGCGTTGCGGCTGCCGATGTCGAAGATGGCGGTCTGCCCGAGCATGTTGGCGCCGCCGGCAAGTTTGGCCACCAGGTCGGCCTTGCGGGCACCGGCGCTCTCCAGGGCCCGGAGCAGTTCGTAAAAACCGGTGTCCGCATACATGAACGGGTTGAACTCCCGGCTGGAGGAGCGGTACCGGGAGTCCGGGAGCATCACATGCACCAGGCCTCCCACCCGGCGGGTGGGGTCGTACAGCGTCAGGCCCACGCAGGACCCGAGGGCGTACGTGATCACGGTGTCATCGGCGTCCGCGCTGACCTTTGCGTCCGAAATCCCTACCACCAGCGTCTCGGCCATGGGTCCTCCTGGGATCGTAGGGCCGAGCATAGCAAAACGAGGGTGGAAAGCGAAAGCACCGACCGGCCTCGGAGCCGTCGCCTTGAAGCCCCCCCCGCCCTTTGTTATAAAGGGCGCCGAATTTTGGCCGGCCTCCGGGGCCGGCCCTGTCCGCTGAGGAGGAGCGATGCCTGTCATCACGATTTCGAATCAGTTCGGGGCCGGCGGGCCGGAGATCGGGCGGGAACTCGCCAAACGGTTGGGGATCGACTACCTGGACAAGGAGATCCTCCACCGGGTGGCGCTCGAGGTGAACGTGCCGGACGAGGAGGTGGAGGAGTTCGAGGAGGAACACCACAGCAAGTTCCGTAGTTTCTTCTCCACCATCTTCGATCTGGACGCCTTGAAGAAGAAGGCCAAGGCTCCGCCGGAAGAGTTCGCCCAGGGATACGACGACCGCGACAAGATCCCGTTCCATTACCGGGTGGACGGCTGGATCGACAGCGACATCTACAAGCAGATGATCGTCAAGGTCATCACGGCCCTCGGCCGGCGTCGGGGGGTGGTGATCGTGGGGCGGGGGGGGCAGGTGGTGCTTCAGGACAACCCCCGCACCGTGCACATACGCATCGTAGCGGACGAGGAGGACCGGGTCGCCTGGACGGCTCAACGCCGGAACCTGTCGTCGGAGGAGGCGCGGGACTTCGTGCACCTGGTGGACGCGCGCAGTCACGACTACCTGAGGTTCTACTTCGATGTGGATCCGGACCAGCCCACACTGTACCACGCGGTCCTGAACACGAGCCGGATCCCCCGGGATCGGTGCGTGGAGATCATCGAAGGGCTGGCCAGGGAGCTGGCAGCCCAGGAGCCCACCGACGAGGGCTAGGGTAGCGTTTCCGACATCTCGTGGTATTCCCTGGGGGTGGGGCTGGGGGCCCCTCCTTCGCTGAACGGCCTCGCAGGGGCCGCCTCGGCGCGGTCCGCT
>JAADGT010000219.1 GCA_013152215.1 Deltaproteobacteria bacterium | reverse complement strand
TTGCGGCCCCCGGCCGTTTCGATGAGGTCGTGGGCCAGGGTGCCGGGCCCGGCCACCACCAGGGGCTCGACCATGACGCACAGGAGCACGCCGGGCCGAGGGAGATCCCGTACCCGGCTGCGGACCTCGGCCACGGTGCGCTCCAGGCCGTGTGCGAGCCGCTCGCCCGCCTGGGCCGCCCCCACCACCCGGCCCACCCGGCGGAGCATCGACACGGTGCCGGAGAGGCTCCGGGGATACACCACGTACACCGGGATCCCCAGGCCCTCGAGCCGTTCGATCAGCAGGGGCGGGGTGGCGTCGGCCGAGCCGAACACGAGATCCGGGGCCAGGGCCACGATGGCCTCCAGGCTGGGGTCTGCGTAGCCCCCCACCTTGGGCTTGGATTGGGCCTCGGCCGGAAAGGTGCAGAACCGGGTGACCCCGGCCACCCGGTCCTGCACGCCCAAGGCGTAGAGCACCTCGGTCACGCTGGGCACCAGCGACACGATCCGCCCCGGCCGGTCCGGCACCTCGACCCGGCGGCCGAGCGCATCGGTCCACACGGCCGCGCCGGCGGCCGACGCGCCCACCGCCAGCATCAGGGCGAGGATGCCCGCCCTCAGGAAAAGGGCTCGGCTGCTCAATGGGAGTTCATACCGAGTTGCGTTCAAACCGAGAGCCCTCGGGGATAGGGCGGCGTCGGTGACTCAGAACACCGCGATGGCGTTCGGCGGCAGGCCCACGTCCACCGGGCTGCCCTCCACCTCCTGGTCGGTCGTGGTGTCATAGACGCGTACCCCCGGGTTGGTGGTGTCCCGGTCGGGCACCAGGAGCCGTCCCCGGCCGTCCAGGGCGAGGCTTGGGATGAAGGCCCCGGACAGGCCCAGGGTGCCCTGTTTCTGCCACGATCCGTCGATCTTTTCCACCACGGCCACGTCGTTGGCCCACGACGAGTCGGTGACCACCACGTAGACCTTGGAGCCGTCCACCCCGGCGAAGGCGCCCACGTCGCCCCCCAGGCCCTCCTCGGTCACGAAGAAGCCTTCGGCCTCGTACGTGGACGGGTCCACCGTCTCCAGGCCGCCGTCCTGGGCGCCGTAGCTTCCCGTCTCCGAGACCACGATCTTGCCCAGGGCCTCGTCGTACCGCAGGAACTGCGGGTTCGTGCCGGTCAGCACGATCGGGTCCGTCGTGTCGGGCGTGGACGGATCCGTGTCCACGATCTCGTCCGTGACCGCGTCGATCACCACCAGGTACGAGGCGTCGGTGGGCGCGAACCAGCTGTCGCGGTCCAGCCTCTGCACGGCCACGAACAGCTTGCCGTTCACCATCGCCATGGCCGAGGCCTCGGGGATGCCGTCGGCGTCGGCAAACCCGCTCAGGTCCACCCGGCCGAGCTCGTCGCCCGTGGTCGGGTTCACGATCAGCAGGGAGTCGGCGCCGTACAGGCTCACGTAGGCCTTGGTCTCGCTCACGAACGCCATCGCGTGGGGGTTCGTGCCGTTGCCGGTGCTGAACTGGGTCTGGGGGGTGGTCAGGTCTGAGGGGTCCAACACCGTGATGTTGTCGAACCCGTAGCGGTTGATCACGTAGATCTTTCCGCCGTAGGTCGTGACGGCGTTGTCGCTCTCCACGATGCCGCTTCCTTGGAACGTCTGGGCCGCGAGGGTGTCGAGGTCGATGGTGGCGTACCCTCCCGTGGAGTAGTCGGTGGTGGCCACGAAGGCCGTGCCGGGCAGGGCCGGGGCGGCAGAGTCCGAGTCGCCGGAGCTTCCGCCGCAGCCGGCCAGCAGCAGGCAGGCCGCGGCCAGGAACGTCGCAGGGCGTTGGATCGTGTGTCCCATGGTCTTCTCCTCCTTCTTGGGGGGACGGGGTCAGAGCTGGGCCGAGACCGTGACGTAGTAGCTGCGGCCGGGCAGCGGAAACCCGAGGGCGTCCGACACCCGCTCGTCGGTGAGGTTCTTGGCCTCGAACGTGATCGTCAGGCTCCGGCCGGGCCGCACCGACAGCCCCAGGTTGTGGATGCGGCGGGTCTCGGCCTTCTCGAAGTTGGCCGCGTCCAGGTAGTTGCCCGAGGTCCACGAGAACTCGTGGAACACCTTGCCCCACCCAAAGAGCAGCTCCAGGCGGTTGAACAGCTCGTGCTCGGGCCGGGCCGGGAGCTGGTTGCCCCGGTAGTAAGGGATGTCGCTCGTGTTCTCGGTGTGCTGGAAGGTGTAGTTGCCGCGGACGGCCAGGCGTTGGGAAAGCTCGGCGCTCCAGGCGGTCTCCAGGCCCCAGACCCACGCGCTCGACACGTTGGTGGCCCGGACGGTGCGCTGGGAGGTCTGCTCGAACAGGATCAGGTCGTCGGTGCGGCTCTGGAAGTAGGCGGCTTCCAGATGGACCCGGCCGACCGGCCACGGGGGGTCCGCGGCCACCCCGAGGTCCCAGTTGAGCCCCCGCTCGGGCACCAGCTCCGGGTTGCCGATCACCGTGCCCCGGTCGCCGAACAGCTCGGTCAGGGTGGGGAACCGGTAGGCCCGGGCCGCGTTGGCCCGGACCTTGATCCAGGGGCGGGGTTGGTAGGAGAGCCCCATCCGGTACGTCCAGTACCCCCGGTCGTCCGGGGAGGGGAGCTCCCTCCAGGAGAACGGAGCCCGGCCGCCGAACTCGTGGTCGAGGAAGGTGTAGAGCACCTGGGGCACCAGCACGAGGCGGTCGTCCAGGACGTAGATCTCGTCCTCGACCCCGCCCTGGTAAGTGGTGCGCCTTTGGGTGTCGCCCTCGGCAGGCTCGGCCAGCTCGTCCCGGGACTCGGCCCGCTCCTTGCGGTATGCGCCCAGCAGGGTGAGCACCTGGTGCTCGCCCCAGTAGTAGGTGAGCGTGCCGTCCGCGCCCCACCCGACGGTCTCGTTCACGTTGTCCTGGCGGCCCACCCCGATCTCGCCCAGGGGGTCCAGGAAAGCGGTGGTCTCGTCGATCCGGTGCAGGAACAGCTCCGCGCTGAGATTCTCGGAGAGGAGCTCGTCCCGCACGGCCCGCACCGACAGCACGTTGCGGTAGGTGCGAAGGCGCGCCGTCTCCGACTGGTTCGAGCCGATCCCGGGCACGCCCTCGCGTTTGTCGAAGTAGTCGTCGGAGAGCTCGAGGCGCAGCACCGGCGAGGGCTCCCAGGAGACCTTGGCCAGGAGGTTGCGGGCGTAGAAGGCGTTGTTGCGGCGGGTGGTGGTCTCGTCGTCGTCCGGGTTGGCGCGGGTGCCGTTGTCGTCCAGGAACTCGAAGTCCCCGTCGGACGAGGTGTAGCTGCCCGAGACCAGGAGCCCCAGCCGGTTGCCTTTCCACGAGACCACGCCCCTCGTGTCCAGGGTGTCGAACGAGCCGTAGGTGGCGTCGGCCCGGGCGTTCCAGCCCGGCTTCGCCCTGCGGGTCACGATGTTGATGACCCCCCCGATGGCCGGGGAGCGCAGCCGCAGGGGCGACGCGCCCCGGTACACCTCGATCCGCTCCACGTCGCCCAGGGGGAGGTCTCCGAGGTTCACCAGCCCGGTGCCGGGGCCGGCCAGCGGCACGCCGTCCAGGAGCACGGCCACCTGCTGGGCGGTGGATCCGCGGATCGACGCAGTGGAGAACGCGCCCAGGCCGCCGAACCGGCGGATCGTGAGGCCCACCGACTGCTCCAGGACCTCCGGTACGGAGGTGGCCTTCTCCTGGAAGCTCTCGGCCGGGATCACGGTGACCGCGGCCGTGCGTTCCGGGGTCTCCGTCGGATCCGGCGGCGGCGCCTCGGCAGACACCACCACCTCCTGGAGCACGGGGCTCTCTTCCGCGGGCGCGGGGTGGGCGCGGAAAGCCAGCAGCAGGGCCAGCCCCACGACGGCCCGGCCGGGGCCTTTTGCGCGTCGGCGTTGCGTGCAGCGTTCCATCGGATCCCCTCGACGGATGGGGCGACGAAAAAAGCCCGCACGCCATGGATGGCGTGCGGGCTTCCCGTGTTCGAAGCACCGCTTCAGGGGCCCACCCTCCCAAGAACCCGGGGAGGTTCGCGTGGGCCGCCCAGCCGGCAGGTCTTCTGGCTCGCGATTCATCCTCCGGGCCGCCTTCCCAGCCTCTCGGCCAGTGGCATCCGTGGCCCTTCGTCCTCGCTTACAGCGGCGGGTCCGCGGGGGACTTGCACCCCACTTCCCTTTTCAGCCCCGAGGGGCACCGGCGGGCAGATTCGATTTTCGAGCCTTCTAGCCCCAGTGAACCCCTCGTGTCAACAGCAAGTATCCTTCGGGCCTTTGGCCCGCTGGGCGGCTGGGCAGCTAGGCGGCCGGGCGGCTCTGGAACCGCGCCGAGGCGGCCCCTGCGAGGCCGTTCAGCGAAGGAGGGGCCCCCAGCCCCACCGCCTGGGAAAACCACAAACTTTCGAACACGACGCTAGCCCGCATCATTCATGAGCGTTCGTCGCGAGAGCGTCGAGTGTGCGTCAGGTCGGGGCAAGCGCAGCGCCGAGGGGCGCAGGCGTACTGGACGGTACGTCGAGCCCCGAGGCGCGAGCACGCCCCGAGATGGCGTGCAATCGGCGGTTGCAGCAGAAG
>JAADGT010000315.1 GCA_013152215.1 Deltaproteobacteria bacterium | reverse complement strand
TACAGGAGCGCCGCCACCTGCTGGCCGGTGTCCCGCACGTGCAGGGCGTACACCCCCCCCAGCACCCCGATCATGGCGAAGATCGTGCCGAACACCCGGCTCATCCGGTCCACCTCGAGGGGGACCAGGCGGTAGCCCAGGTAGTCCGCGCTCCACAGCACCCCCTCGGGCAGGGACCAGATCAGGGCGAGGGCGGCCAGGGGGAACAGGGGGAACACCGCCGGCCGGAGCCTGCGGGGCACCAGGGGCACCAGGGCCGCCCCGAGCCACAGCACCAGGGCGGGGGGCAGCTCAGGCATCATCGTAGTAGCCCTCCGGCCGCTGGAGCACCGCCTTGCCGAGCCTCTTCGACACGACCACGATGGCCACGCAGCCGAGGAAGCCGAACAGGGCGTACGAGCCCGGCACCAGGTCCCACCACCGAGCGTAGGGGGGGTGGGGCCCGAAGGCCTGGGCCAGCACGGACAGGACGGCCACCAGCCCCAGGGCGATCCAGCGCGCTCGCGTCATGGTCCGATCCCCGCGGTCACGCCCCCGCCCGGGCCGGCCAGCACGCCGGCGGTCACGGCCGAGGCGAGGTCGAAGAAGAGGTTGGGAAACAGCCCCAGGGCCACCGAGAGCACCGCCACCACGGCGATGGGGATCACCATCACCGCCGGGGCCTCCCGGCCCCGGACCGGGTCCCGGGACGGACGGAAGAAGGCCCGGTGGACGATGGGGAAGAAGTAGGCCGCGTTCAGGAGCCCGCTCAGCAGGAGCACCACCAGCGCCGCTACCTCCCCCGCCTCCAGGGTGCCCAGGCACAGGAGGTACTTGCTCACGAACCCGTTCACCGGGGGCACGCCGGCCAGGCCCAGGGCCGCCACGGTGAAGGCGCCCATGGTCCAGGGCATGTCCCGGCCCACCCCGTCGAGCTCCGAGACGTTCTTCTTCTTGAGGCTCACGTAGATGGCGCCGGCGCAGAAGAACAGGGTGATCTTCATGGTGGCGTGGTTGACCAGGTGCAGGAGGGCGCCGCTCAGGCCCGACGGCGAGAGGAGCGCCGCCCCGAGCACGATGTAGGACAGGTGGCCCACCGTGGAGTAGGCCAGGCGCCTCTTGAGGTTGTCCTGCCGCAGGGCGATGAGGGACGCCAGCACCACGGTGGCCCCGGCGAACCCGGCCAGCACGGCCGCCAGGCCCAGGTCCCGCATCAGCTCGGGGCCGAACACGAACCCCACCAGGCGCACCACCCCGAACACCCCGGACTTGACCACCGCCACCGCGTGGAGCAGGGCGCTCACCGGCGTGGGCGCCACCATGGCAGAGGGAAGCCACCCGTGGAGCGGCATGATGCCGGCCTTCACCCCCACCCCCACCAGGGCCAGGAGGAAGATCGCCCGGATCGTGCCCGGCCCCGCCCCGGAGCCCGCGAAGATGCCCCCGGGCCGGAACTCCAGGGTGCCGGCCGCCTGCCACGTCCAGGCCGTGGCCACCAGCAGCAGGCCCCCGGCCGTGAGGGCGTAGGCCAGGTACTTACGGCCGGCGGCCAGGGCCTCGGGGGTCTCCTTGTGGATCACCAGGGGGTAGGTGGCCAGGGAGAGCATCTCGTAGAAGACGAGGAAGGTCAGGAGGTTGGCCGAGAACGCCACCCCGATCGTGGCCGACAGGCACACGGCGAAGCTCGCGAAGTAGCGGGTCTGGTTGGCCTCGCCCCCGGCGCGCACGTACCCGATGGAGTACACCGAGGTCACCACCCACAGGCCCGAGGCCACTAGGGCGAAGAACACCCCCAGGGGGTCGGCCCGGAGGGCCAGGGCGACGCCCGGGGAGATCTCGAACAGGGTGACCTCGGCGGCCCGGCCGGCCAGGGCCCCGGGAACGAGCCCCAGCACCAGGGCGAACTTGAGAGCGGCCGCGGCCAGGGTCCAGGTCTCCCGCAGGGCCGGCCGCCGGCCGCTCGCCACGATCAGCCCGGCCGCGGCCAGGGAGACCAGCACCGCGAGCAGGGGCTGGACCGAGGGGTAGGTCTCGTAAGGGATCACGCCGGCGCCCTCCCCCTCACAGCCCGGCCGGCAGCATGGGCCGGATCAGGTGGGTGACGAGCCACGCGTTGCCGAGCCCCAGGACCAGCAGCCCCCCGGCGAGCACCAGGGTGGGCACGAGCATGGAGGCCGGCACCTCCCCCGGCTCGATCGCCGCGGGCGCGGTCCCCACCCCCTCGGGGGCGGGGACCAGGTACATCCGCTCCAGCACCCGGAAGAAGTACACCGCGTTGAGCAGGCTGCTCGCCACCAGGGCGGCCAGCAGGACCCAGTTGGCCTGCTCCAGGGCGGCCAGGGCCAGGTACCACTTGCTGAAGAAGCCCGCGGTCGGGGGGATGCCGATCATCGAGAGGGCCGCCAGGGCGAAGGCCGCCATGGACCAGGGCATGGCCCGCCGCAACGACCGGTCGAACCGGGGGATGTGGCTGTGACCCCGGCGCAGCCGCAGGCTCCCGGCCACCAGGAACAGACAGGCCTTCATGAAAGCGTGGTTCAGGATGTGGAGCACGGCGGCGATGAACCCCAGGGGCGAGGCCAGGCCGATGCCCGCGGCGATGTAGCCCACCTGGGAGACGCTGCTGTAGGCCAGCATGCGCTTGAGCTCGGGCTGGAGGATCGCCATGACCGAGCCCCACACGACCCCGGCGATCCCCAGGTAGCCCACCGCGGTGAGGAGCGGCAGACCCCGGGCGTACTCGGGCTCGAGCACGTAGAAGAACAGCCGCAGCAGCACGTACGCGGCCACCTTGGTGCCCAGGGGGGCCACCAGGGACGTGCCGGCGGACGAGGCGTCGGTGTAGGCGTCGGGGAGCCACCCGTGGAGCGGGAACAGGGCCATCTTCAGCGCCATGCCCACGCCCATGAAGGTGAGGCCCATGATCACCGGGGCGTGGCTCTCCACCAGGGAGAGGATCCGTCCCAGGTCGGCCATGTTGAGGGTGCCGGCCTCCAGGTACAGGAAGGCCAGCCCGAACAGGTAGAACGAGGCCCCTGCCGTTCCCATGGTGAGGTACCGGAACGTGGACAGGGGGGCCTGCCGGCTCCCCACGGCCAGAAGGGCGTAGGCGGCCAGGGAGCTGATCTCCAGGAAGACGTACAGGTTGAACAGGTCGCCGGTGAGCACCATGCCGGTGAGACCGGTGAGGAAGATCATGGACGCGCTCAGGAACGGCACCACCCTCCCGGGGATCTCGGTCGCGGTGGTGCGCCCCCCGTGGACCAGGGCGACCAGGCCCACCACCGTCACCACCGCGACCATGAAGGCCGACAGGCCGTCGAGCACGAACTCGATCCCCACGGGGGGCGGCCACCCTCCCAGCTCGTACGACAGGGGTCCGGACGCGGCCACCCGCACCAGCCCCGCCAGGGCGAGCACCGCCCCGGCCGACGCCCCGGTCACGGCCAGGGTCGGGGCCAGGGAGCGCCGCCAGGCCCCGGCCAATTGAATCAGAAGGGCCGTGACCAGGTAGGCGAGGGGGATCAGGGCGGGCAGGTTCGCGGCGGTCATCGCATCCGCTCCAACAGCTCCTCCTCGTCCAGCGTTCCGTAGGAGCGGTGGATCGCGATGATCAGGGCGAAGGCCACCCCCAGGGTGACCACGGCCACCACGATGGCCGTGAGCATCAGGGTGTGGGGCAGGGGGTTCACGTACCGGGCGGGGTCGGCCATGCCCAGACGCTCGTCGTAGATCGGCACGCTCCCGCCGGCCCGGTAGGCACCCACGAGCCAGAACAGGATGATCGAGGTCTGGAGGATCGTCATCCCGATCAGCTTCTTCACCAGGTTGCGCTTGGCGAGCATGCCGTAGAACCCGATCACCGTCAGGCTCGCCAGGAAGTAGTAGGCGAAGTGGCCCTCCAGGTTCTCAAGCATCGTCTTCGTCCCCGAGCAGCTCGTCGTAGATCGCCGTCAGCACGGCTGCCACCGCAATCGCCACCCCCACCTCGATCACCAGGATCATCAGGGAGCGCAGCTCGGCCGGGGCGAGCCCCGGCAGGGGCACCCGGCCGTGGTCCAGGAAGTTGCCGCCCGTCAGGAACGCCGCCGCGCCCACGGCCGCGAACAGGAGCACCCCGAGCGCCCCCACCAGCAGCGCGGCGCGGCGAGGGACCTGGCGCTGACCGGCCTCGCTGCCTGCTGCGAGGCGCACCAGGACGAAGCTCGCGGCCAGGAGCACGCCGCCCTGGAAACCTCCCCCCGGGCTGTAGTGACCGTGGAACACCACGTACAGGGCGAACAGCTGGATCACCGGGGCCAGACCCCGCGCGGCCAGCACCACCACCAGGCTCCGCGACGGCGTCCTCACGGCCGCCTCCGCAGGATCAGCACGCAGGCGATACCCCCGGTGAACACCACGAGGGTCTCCCCGAGGGTGTCGAGGCTCCGGTAGTCGGCCAGCACCGCGGTGACCACGTTGGGGGTGGCCGCGTCCTCCAGGGCGTGCTCCAGGTAGTACGTGCCGGCGCCGGGGGTTCCCGCGGGGCTGGTGCGCCGGTGGGCCGGCGCGGCCGGGTCCCCCCGGCTCGGCAGGTGGCCCACGGCGTACAGGAGCACCGCGG
>JAADGT010000248.1 GCA_013152215.1 Deltaproteobacteria bacterium | reverse complement strand
CGGAACACTAGCAGTCTAGCCGCCCAGCGGGCCGAAGGCCCGAAGACGGGGCAGGGCGGACGGCGCCGCGGCAACAGGCTGCGGCGCCGCAATCGAGTCGAGGAGGACAGATGCCCCCCTACGGTCGGATCTTCCAGGAGATCGTGCTGCCGGTGGTGGTGCTCTTCGCCGTGGAGCGGTTTCTCGTGTACCGCTACATCCGCACGCCGGCGCAAAGGGCGTTCGTGCGCCGTACCCGGTGGCTGCGGCCCAACAACATCAGCCGGCTGCGCTATCCCATGGGGTTTGTCACGGTGGCGTTGCTGGAGGCGGGGTGGCCCCGCGCGGCGTTTTTGTTCTTCGCGTTCTGGATGATCACCGACCTGACCCATCGCCCGCCGTACCGGGCTGTCGAGCGCCAGGGGGGCCACCATCGACCCCCTGTCGGACAAGCTGATGTACGCTCCCCTCCTGGTGTACTTCGCCTGGAAGGGGGTGTACTCGCCGTGGCTGGTGGCCGCGCTCCTGGGGTTCGACGCCCTGGGGCAGTTCTCCCGCCGGTTTCTCGAGGAGAAGTCCGCCAATCTGTTCGGCAAGGCCAAGACCTTCCTGATCGTGGTCCTCCTGGCCGTGACTGGCGTGGAGTGGATCTACGGCCCGCTCCCCTTGCACCGGACGATCCGGCCCCTGCTCGTCATCTGCACCGGCCTGGCCTTCTGCTCCTGGGCGTTCAAGGTGGTGCCCAACTACTGGTACGCGAACATCCTGAGCCTGCTCAACCTGGTGTGCGGGCTCGGGGGGATCTGGGTGATCGTGACCGGCCGCGACCCGGTGTACGCCTTCGGGTTGGTGTTCCTGGGCCAGTTCCTCGACCTGTTCGACGGCAGGGCCGCGGAGAAGTGGGGGTCGACCCCCAGGGGAGAGATCTTCGACGACGTGGCGGACGGCACGAGCTTCGGGGTGACCGTGGGACTGATCGTGGCCACCGCCTTCGACCGGGCGTGGCTGGGGGTGGGACTGGGGTTCGTGCATCTGGTGGCCACGGTCTACCGCCTGATCCGGTTCGTGGTGGAGAAGCGGAAGAAGGGCGTGGCCGGAGGCGTGCACGAGTTCAGCGGGCTGCCCTCGCCGGGCGGGGCACTGCTGGTGGGAAGCGGCTGCCTCTTGTTGCCCTCGGACGGATGGAAGGCCGCGGTGGTGCTCGTCTCGTCCGCCTTGATGGTGTCGCGGGTGTCCTACGCCCATTTCGGCCGGGCGGTGCTCCCCCGCACGCCCAAGCTCCTGCGGGTGGGCTTCCTGGCCCTTTTCCTCCTGCTCCTGGCCCAGGGGGTGCGCACGGACGAGTACGGAGCGCCCCTGACGATCTCGTTCGCCGCGGCCGTGATCTACGTGGCCTCGCCGGTGTTTCGGCGGATCGGAAGGCGGCCGGGCCGCGAATCCCACGGGGCGCCTTGACGGGGTTCGGCCCCACTCGGTAGGCTCGATGCTCAACCCCTCGTGAACACAACTCGTTTCCCCACGGACCGACATTCCAGGAGGGATCATGGCGCGCACCCGGGCGGTACCCGCCGGTCTGGACCTTGCGGTCGTCTTGGGAGCCACGGCGGTGCTGTACGCCGCGGTGATCCCCTCGATGGTCCAGGACTGGTACCTGGACGAGAACTACTCCCACGGGTTTCTCGTGCCGCTGGTCTCGTTGTACCTCCTTTGGGATCGGCGGCGGGAGGTGGCCGAAGCGGCCCGGCGGGCCCGTGGATCCTGGGCGGGGCTGGTGTTGTGCCTGGTGAGCCTGGCCCTGTTCGTGTTGGGCCGGGCCGGGGCCGAGCTGTTCCTCCAGCGCTCCAGCCTGGTGTTTCTGTTGATGGGCGCGGTGCTGTGGCTGTGGGGCTGGAGGGTGTTCGCCAAGGTGTTGTTCCCGCTGGCCTTTCTGTTGTTCATGGTTCCGCTTCCGTACCTGGTGTACGATTCCGTGGCGTTCCCTTTGAAGCTCCTCGCCGCGCGGGTGGCCACCGACAGCCTGTTTTGGCTGGGGGTGCCGGTGTTCCGCGAGGGGAACATCATCCACCTGGCCTCCCAGACCCTGGAGGTGGCGGACGCCTGCAGCGGCATCCGCAGCCTGGTGAGCCTGTTGGCCCTGGGGGTCGTGTATGCGTACTTCATGAGCCGCGGTTGGTGGCGGCGGCTTCTGCTGGTGGTGGCCACCGTGCCGATCGCCATCGCGGCCAACGCCCTGCGGATCACGGGCACGGGGCTGCTCACCCACTACGTGAGCCCCGAGGCGGCCGAGGGGTTCTTCCACACCTTCTCGGGGTGGGTCGTGTTCGTGGCGGCCTTCGTCATGTTGTTCGTGGTGGGGTGGGTCCTGAACCGGATCGGTCCCCGCCGATCCCGGCCCTGACAGTTCCCGGAGGCTTTCATGCACCGCCGAACGATCGTGTTGGTCCTGTTGGTGCTCGCCACGGCCGGCTACACCCGGTTCCTGAGCGACGTGCACGCGGTTCCCCTGCGCAAGCCGTTGACCAGCGTCCCCCTGAGGATCGGGGAGTGGACGGGGATTCCCAGCAAGCTCGAGGAACGGATCGTGCAAGTGGTGGGGGTGGAGGACTACCTCCTGCGCACGTACCGGGCGCCGGACGGGTTCTCGGTCTCGGTGTATGTGGGGTATTACGAGAGGCAGGGAGAGGGCGACCAGATCCACTCGCCCCGCCACTGCCTGCCCGGCGCGGGGTGGCGGCCGGTGGCCTCCCGGGTGCGGGAGCTCGAGACCCCCGGCCTGAACGGTGGGCTCACCCGGGCGAACCAGGTGGTGATCCAGAAGGGGGAGGAGCGGCAGCTCGTGCTGTACTGGTACCAGAGCCGCGGCCGGAACATCACCAACGAGTACTGGGCCAAGGTATGGCTCGTGGTGGACTCGATCTTCCGGAAGCGCAACGACGGCGCCTTGTTGCGGTTCATCGCCAGCGTGCCGCCGGGCACGGATCCGGAGCGGGTGGCCCGGAGGGCCGAGGGGTTCGTTCGGGAGTTCCTGCCCTTCTTGGAGGAGGCGTTCCCCACCTGAAGGCTCCGATCCTTCGGACCCCTTCCGGGGCCGGAAAGCGGAATAGGCTTTTTCGCCTTCTGGCTTTCCGGCCTTCAAGCGGGCCGAAGGCCCGAGACCGACGACCAACGACTGACGACCCTCGACCGAAGTTGCTGGAGGTTGTGGATGTCGGAGGAACGGGGATTCACGGTGCGCGATCGGCGACGTGTGAGACCGGACGCAGCAACGTCCGGCGACGCCGGCGCGGAGGCCCCCAAGGGCGAGGGCAAGCCCAGGACTTCCTTGCCGCCGGTGGATTTCACGGGGTTCGTGGTGGGGCTGGCCCAGATGGCGCTCGTTCATCTGGGAGAGGTGGCAGATCCGGCCACGGGTGAGGTTAGGGCGGACCTGGAGCAGGCCCGCCATACGATCGACATCCTGGACATGCTCCAGGAGAAGACCCGCGGCAACCTGACCCCGGACGAGGCAACGCTGCTGCGTACGGTGAGCGCGGATCTCAAGCTCAAGTTCGTGCGGGCCTCCCGTGGACGCGACTAGGAATCCGGCGGCACGACGGGCGCGTTTCCGCAGCCGGGCCGAGGGCCCGAACCCCGGCGGGAAAGGGGGGTGGCCATCCGGCGGGTAGCCCTGGCCCTGGTCGTGCTCGCCGTGGCCGCAGGGGCTGCGGCGGCCATGCCGCCGGGATGGCGGGAGGCGGCCCGATCCGATCGGGCCCGGGAGGCGGTGCGGGCGTGGTTGGCCCGCGAAAAGGTGGAGAGTCTGGCCCTGGACCTGGTGCCGGTGGCCATGCGTTTCCTGCGCGAGGCCCGGTCGGCTTCGGTCCCGGAAGAGGCCCGGGTGTGGGCGGAGTTGGCCGCGGAGGCCGCCCCCGACGACCCCCGACCCCGTTGGGCGCTGGCCTTGCAGGTGGGCGTTCCCTGGCCGGACCGGATCCGGCATGCGGCCGGGGCGGCGTGGGCGGTGATCCTCGACCCTTGGGTCCAGGGGCAGGGGATCGCCCGTCTGGCGCTGGCGGCGGCCGGGGCGGGGTGGGCGGTGCTGCTGGCCTTCGCGGCCTGGGCCCTCGTCGCCCGGGGCCGGCTGCTGGCCCACGACTACGCGGACGCCTTCCCCTGGAGGTTCCGAACCTGGACGCCGGTGGGGTTCCTGGTGCTCCTGGCCGGTGCGGCGTGGTCCGCGGGGTTCGGCCCGGCGGCGGTTCTGGGAGCCCTCACCGCAACCCTGGTCCCCTATCTGCCCCGCCGCGGGAGGCTGTGGGGAGGCCTGGCCCTCGCCATGGGGTTCGGATTGCCGGCGATCCTGGGGCTGGGAGCGTACCGGCCCGCGGCTTGCCAGGAGGCGTGGGTCCAGTACCTGGTACGCAACGGCGCCGGGCCCCGGGCGTTGACCGAAGCCTTGGGCCGGATCGAGGCCGACGACTCCCCCCGGCGGCTTCTGGCCCTCCACGTCAGGGCCCGGCGCGCCGGGGCCTGGGCCGAGGCGGTCCGCCTGGGCGAACGGGCCCTGGCCTCCGGCGGGGATCCGGGGTTCTGGCAGCTCGAGCTGGGCAACCTGGCGTTCCTCAGGGGCGATCTGGAACAGGCCGAGCGCCGGTTCCGGGCCGCCGCCCAGGCCCGACCGGACGACCCCCTGCCCTGGTACAATCTCCACCTGGTGTATCTGGCCAATCTGGAGCTGACCGCGGCCGATGAGGCCCTGGCCCAGGCGCGCAGCCTGGGGGCCGAGGCGGTCGAACGGTTCGAGGCCCAGGGATCCGCCGGCCAAGGAAAGGCCCTGCCCGGGTCGGCCCCCCTTCCCCGGTCCTGGGTGGTCTCTCCCTTGCTCCGACCCGGCCCCCCTGCGGCCTGGGCCGGGGCGACCGCGGATCTGTTGTTCTGGCCGTGGCGGGGGATCCCCGTCTGGCCCCTCGGGCTCGTCGGCCTGGCCATCGCCGTG
>JAADGT010000122.1 GCA_013152215.1 Deltaproteobacteria bacterium | reverse complement strand
GCCGGGGCTTCGGCGACTTCGGCCGTCGCCCCAGCCCCTTGGGAGGGCGTGAGCCGCTCCACCGGCAGCCGGACGATTCGGGGCTCCGGCCGGGCCGGCCGGCCGGCGGACCGATCGAACCGGATCTCTTCGCCCGGGAAGATCCAGTGGGGATTTCGGATATGGGGGTTCATGGCCCACAGCTCGGGCCATAGGGACGGATCGTTCCACTGCCGCCCCGAGAGATCCCACAGGGTGTCCCCGGGTGCCACCCGATACGGGGGCTCGGCCGCGCCCACGGTCAGGGCCGTGCACACCCACACCGCCGCCGCACAAACGATCCGTGCCCTCACGGTCAGTCCTCCTCGCCCCGAAGCCGTCTTCGGGCTTCCCGGGCCGCGTCCGCCTTGGGGTACCGCTCCACCACCCGCGTCCAGAACACCCGGGCCTTGTCCGCCTCGCCCAGCCGGTCGTAGGCCAGCCCCATCTTCAGGAGGGCGTCGGGTGCCTTGGGCTCGTGACCGTACCGATCCACCACCTTCTGGAACTCCACGATCGCCTGCTCGTACTGGCCCTGCGAGTAGTAGCATTCGCCGATCCAGTACTGGGCGTTGTCCGCGTACTCGTGGTCCGGGTAGCGCTGGACGAACTCCTCGAAGTCCAGAATGGCCGCGCCGTAACGCCCCTCTCGGTACGCGTTGAACGCCCGGCGGTACAGGTCGGCCGGTGCGGACAGGTCAGTGCGGGGCTGGGGCGTGGCCTGGGGCGGCTCCAGCTTCACCACCTTGAGCCTGGGCTCGGGCGCAGCGACCGGTTTCTTTTCGGCCACCCGCTCCAACGACTCAAGCCGGGCCTCCTGGGCATCGAGCCGCTCCCGCAGCCCCAGGAGGACCCGATTCATCTCGTCCAGCCGCAGCTCCAGCCGGGCTCTGCCTTGCTCCAGCTCCCGTACCCTGGCCTCCCAGGCCGGCGGCTGATCCTTGGGCGGCGCGGCGGCGCACGCCCCCAGCCCGACCACCACGACCGTTGCAGCGAGAGACTTCGTAGCGGTGTTCACGGGTTCCCGACCTCCCGATCAAGGGTGATCCCATCGGCCCCGCCCCCCGATACGCCCGACGGCGAATCGAATCGCGCATACCATACCACCGGCCTTCCCGTCCACCAAGAACCCAGGGTTTGACAACGGCGTTTGTTTGTTATTACGCTTCACAAGCGACCGACGATCTTCGAGCCTGGATGATCCACGAGCGTCCGTCGCGAAGCCGCCGGCGGTGCGTCCGATCGAGACGATGCCGAGGCGCGAGCAAGCCCCGGACCCTGGGCGATCGGCGGCCGTGGCAGAAGAGCTCGTGGATCATCGGGGCCGGCCCCAGCGGGGAAGGAGCGGGATCCATGCAGAGTCCCAAGGTTCCCGAAGCCACCATCAAGCGGCTCTCGATCTACATGCGGGTGCTCAAGGATCTGGAACGGAAGGGGGTCGAGGTAATCTCCAGCGCCGAGCTGGCCGATATATGCGGGGTCAACGCGGCCCAGATCCGCAAGGACCTGACGTATTTCGGAGAGTTCGGGGTGCGGGGGGTGGGCTACTATGTGAAGGAGCTCCACTTCGACATCCGTAAGGTGCTGGGCCTGAACCAGAAGCGCAACATCGCCCTGATCGGCGTGGGCAACCTGGGCCGAGCCTTGGCGAGCTACCGGAGCTTCACCGAGCACGGATACGTGTTCGTGGCCGCGTTCGACGTGGACCCGAAAAAGGTGGGCACGTTCCTGCCCACGGGGGTGCCCATCGAGCATCTGGACGAGCTGCCCCGGGTGGCCCGCGAGAAACACATCGAGATCGCGATCGTCACCACCCCGGCCGAGGCGGCACAGGACGCGGCCGATGCGGCGGTGCGGGCCGGCATCAAGGGGATCCTCAACTTCGCGCCGGTTCAGATCAGCGTGCCGGAACACGTGAAGGTGAAAAAGGTTGACCTGACCACGGAGTTCGATAACTTGGTGTATCACCTGTCATCCGGAGCGTAGGGACGGACACGATGGCCGACTGGATCCTGGAAAACCCCGAGAACGTTTCCGAAGCCGACATCGTGGTCGGCATCCCCAGCTACAACGAGGCCGATGCGATCGCGTTTCCCACCCAGCAAGCGTCCTTGGGCCTGCAGGAGTACTTCAAGGGCTACCGCACGGTGATCGTCAACTGCGACAACGCGAGCACCGACAACACCAAGGATGCGTTCTTCAACGCCCCCTGCGAGGTCCCACGAATTTACGTGTCCACCCCGCCGGGGGTGAAGGGCAAGGGCAACAACTTCCGGAACCTGTTCCGGTTGGTGACGGAGCTGGGGGCCCAGGCCGTGGTGGTGGTGGACGCGGACCTCAAGAGCATCACCCCAAGATGGATCAAGGCCCTGGGCGAGCCGTTGCTGGACGACTTCGGGTTCGTGGCGCCCCTGTACCTGCGGCACAAGTACGACGGCACCATCACGAACAACATCGCCTACCCCCTCACCCGGTGCCTCTACGGCCGGCGGGTACGCCAACCCATCGGCGGGGACTTCGGGTTCTCGGGGGAGCTGGCCCGCTTCTACCTGGAGCACGAGACCTGGAACGACGACGTGGCCCAGTTCGGCATCGACATCTGGATGACCACCTTGGCCATGTACTTCCGCAAGCCCATCACCCAGGCGTTCCTGGGCCGACCCAAGATCCACCGGCCCAAGGATCCGGCGGCGAGCCTGGGCCCCATGTTCCGCCAGGTGGTGGGGACCATCTTCCACCTGATGGAGCCGTTCGCTCCGTTCTGGCGCGAGGTTCGCCGCAGCCGTCCCACGGCGATCTTCGGCTTCGGCCTGGGTGAGACGGAGCAGCCGCCACCGGTCAACGTGAACGTGGACGCCCTGTACCAGAAGTTCCGGGACGGAGCCGATCGTTACGACGCCGCGTGGAAGGAGGCCCTCGCGCCGGCCACCTACGCCAAGCTCGCGGAGGTCCGGCAGCTCGAGCCCGCCCACTTCGAGTTCCCGATCCCCCTGTGGGCCCACGTGCTCTACGACATGGCGGTGGCCCACCGCGACCGGGTGCTGCCGCGGGAGGATCTGCTGGACTCCCTGGCCCCCCTGTACTTCGGCCGCACCCTTTCGTTCGTGCGGTCCACCGAGGGAATGGCGCTCCGACAGGCCGAGGAGTACGTGGAGGACCAGTGCCTGGTGTTCGAGGACGCCAAGCCCTATCTGGTCGAGCGCTGGGGCGCCTGACCCGCATCCGTCGGAAAGGAGGAGGACGTGGCCCGGATCCTGATCGTGGACGACGAGGAACACATCCGCACCCTCTACACGTTGGAGCTCGAGGACGAGGGGCACGAGGTGTGCGCCTTGGAGAGCGGGCGGAACATCGTGGAGCACGTGGAGTCGTTCCGCCCGGACGTGGTGATCCTCGACATCAAGATGGTGGACGTGAGCGGCCTGGACGTGCTCCAGGAGATCCGCAACCGGTTCTACGACCTGCCGGTGATCCTGTGCTCCGCCTACGGCTCGTACAAGGGGGACATCAAGAGCGTGGCCGCCGACTATTACGTGGTGAAGTCGTCCGACCTGACGGAGCTCAAGCGGAAGATCGAGCAGGCCCTCGAGGCGAGGATCCCCCAGGACTGATCCTTTCCGGCGCCCGGCGCGCACAGGCCGGCCCCGGGGGCCGGCTTTTTTGCTGCGTGCGCCCTCACCCCAGCGGACACCCATGGTCAAGTACATCGCGGTCGCGGGCAACATGGGCAGCGGCAAGTCCAGCCTGGTGGAGTTCCTGTGCCGTCGGTACCCACACATCCGGCCGTTCTACGAACGAAACGCCGAGAACCCCTACCTGGCCGACTTCTACCGGGACATGGGCCGGTGGGCGTTCCATTCCCAGGTCTATTTCCTCACCCTCAAGTTCCGGGTGCACCAGGAGCTGGACGCCTGCCCCCAAACCGTGATCCAGGACCGAACCATCTACGAGGACGCCGAGATCTTCGCCGAGAACCTCCACCGTCGGGGGCACCTGAGCGGGCGGGACTACCAGGCCTACCGGCTGTTGTACGAGACCATCCGCGCGAGCCTCAACCCCCCGGATCTGCTGATCTACCTGAAATCGAGCATGTCCACGATCCGCCGACGCATCCGTCGGCGGGGTCGGGACTACGAGCAGGCCGTGGACCCGGCCTACCTCCGGGACCTCAACCGCCTGTACCGGTCCTGGATCCGACGCTACGACCTCTCGCCGGTCCTGGTGATCGACGCGGACCGCCTGGACTTCATCCACGACCTGGTGGACCGGCTGGAGGTGCTGGAGACGATCGAGCGGTACCTGTAATACCAAGTTGCATTCAAAACCATTGGACCCCTGAGCAGAGGGCAAGGGACCTGCCGGAGAGCCGGGTGCGGCCGTATCAGGGGCCAGGATTCAGATGACAGTGGACAGAGAGGGACTACCCCGCCAGTCGGTGGAGCATTGAACACCTGGCCTCTGTCCGTTGAAGTCTGTCTTCTGACGCCCTTGCCCTGCCCCACGGGAGCCCCATCAGGCCCCTGCGGGGCCTGGCAACGGGGAAGGTAACGCACGTTGGTCCGGGCCCAGTGCCGGCGGCGGGGCATGGGGCC
>JAADGT010000203.1 GCA_013152215.1 Deltaproteobacteria bacterium | reverse complement strand
CTTCCTGGGCCCGTTTCTCTTCGGCCCGAAGCTCCTCCAGCAGCTGCCGGGCCTCGGCCTCGTGGGGCGTGTCGCCGTAGGTCTCCAGGAACGCCTCCAGCCCCGGGATCGACCGGGACTGCTTGGCGATCCGGAACGCCTTTTCGGCGGCCGCCAGGTGGTCGAGACGGCGCTGGGCCTGCAGGGCGTATCGGCCCTGGGGGTGGGCCTTCAGGAACCGCTCCAGGGCGGCCGGGGTCCCCTCGGCCACCGCCCTTTCGAAGGCCTCGGACTCGGCCGCCTGCTCCTTCGCCCACAGGTCCCGGAGCCGGCGCGCCTCCCGCGCCTGGGGGGCGTCGGGGTACCGGCTGAGGAACGCGTCCATGGCGTCTGGCGTTCCCCGGGCCAGGGCCTGTTGGTACGCGGCGCCCACCTCCCCCTGCCAGCGCTCGCGCTCCTCCTCGTACCGGCGCAGGGTCTCCAGCTTGCGCTCCGCGTCGGCCCGATAGACGGTGTCCGGATGCTCCCTGAGGAAAGCCTCGATCGCCTCGACCGTGCCCTTCTCCAGCGCCCGCAGGTACGCCTGGCGCTCCGCCGCCTCGACCCTCTCGAGCGCCTGGAGCACCAGCTCCCTCACCTGGTCCAGGTCCGAGGCGTCGGGCCGCAACTGGGCGTAGCGCACGAAGTGGTACAACGCCCTGGGATAGTCGCGGAGCCGGAAGAAGTACACGACCCCCAGGTTGTAGTGGGCGTCGGCATAGTCCGGAGCCACCCGCAGCGACGCCAGGTACTCGTCCCGGGCCTTCTCGTAGGCGCGCTGCTTCAGGTAGTAGTTGCCGGCCTCCTTGCGAAGCACCGCATCCGGGGGGGGCTGGGCCGCCCCGACCCCCACGCTGAGCATACAGGCGAACGCAACCGCAACGCACCACCGCATGGCAACCCTCTCCACATGGCCCGGGAACCCGGACGGCATGAACCCGGCGGATAAACAGGCGCTATCGCTCCCTGCTCGGAGGGGCAAGGGGCCTGTCGGAGAGCCGGGCGCGGCCCCTTAGCTCGCCGCGCAACGCCGCTGACGCTCGGACCGCGAAACGGTTTGGATTCCACCGATTTGTCATGAAATCAGCTCTTCGGTCCTGTGCCTGCGCGGCGAATCTCAATGCCCGGCCTCGCGCCCGGCCGGAGGCAGGTCCCTTGCCCCGCCCTCCCAGGTGGCGCGTCCGTTTTGTCGCCGGGTTCATCACACGCGGCGATCGTCCCGCATATCCCGCGAAACGAGCCGCCGCCCCGGCAGACACCCGGCGAAGTATAGGGGCTCGCCCTGCCGCGGACAAGCGGCTCCCCCTGGCCGGTGGTCTCGCCGCATCCAAAAGAACCTTGACCCGAGCCCCCTCACCGCTATAATGGGCCGCTTATTGTGCCCAGGAGGTTGCGAGTGGCCCCCAAGTTCGTCATCGCCGTCGACCGGATCCCCTCCGATGGGTGGTCGGTCCACATCGACCTTCGCTCGGAGCAGGCAAGCGCCATCGCTCGGGAGCGTGGGTGGACCCGGATCGAATGGGTCTCCGGGCCGGAGGGAAACGCCCGCGTGCTGCGCTCGGGGCGGGACGTGTTCGTCACCGGCGAGGTGCGGGCCATGGTGCGGTGCACCTGCGTACGGTGCTTGGAGCGGCACGACCGGGCCGTAACCGAGGCGTTCCACCTCACCTACGTCACGGATATCGACGCCGCGCCCGGGGAACATGAGCTCCGGCCCGAGGAGATGGAGGTCGAGGCGCTGCCCGGCGACACCGTGGACGTGGCCGACATCGCGGTGGAGCAGGTGCTGCTGGCCCTGCCGGACCATCCGGTCTGCCACCCGGACTGCCGTGGGCTGTGCCCCGTGTGCGGCACCGACCGCAACCGAACCCCCTGTGACTGCCGCGCCGAGGCCCCCGACCCCCGCTTCGCGGCGCTGGCTCGATGGAAGTCCTCCCGGGCCAGCTGATCCCCGATCCGTCAAGACGATCCGCCGTAACGACACAGGAGAATCCAGCCATGGCCGTACCTCGGAAACGTCACTCCCTGGCCCGGAAGCGCAAGCGCCGGTCCCACCTGGCGCTGGGCGCCCCGAACCTGGACACCTGCCCCCGGTGCCTCGAGCCCAAGCCCCCCCACCGGGCGTGCCTGGCCTGCGGCACCTACAAGGGCCGCGAGGTCCTGCCCCAGGAAGAAGAGGAGTTCTAGCCGGATGATTCATGATGCCTTTTGCCTCACCGGCAAACGCGCATGAATCCTCCGAGTTGACGGCGCCCCATGCGCATCGCCGTTGACGCCATGGGGGGCGACCACGCCCCCGACGCGGTGATCGAAGGGGCCGTGTGGGCCGCCCGGGATCTGGGCATCCACGTGATCCTGGTCGGCGACCGGGAGATCGTTCTCCAGCACCTGGAGCGCCACAAGACCGAGGGCCTCCCCCTGTCCATCAAGCACGCCTCCGAGGCCGTGGGCATGCACGAAAGCCCGTCGGTGGCCGTGCGCCGCAAGAAGGACTCGTCGCTGCGGGTGGCCTTCGAGCTCGTGAAGGCAGGCGAGGCTCGTGCGGTGGTGAGCGCCGGCAACTCCGGGGCGGCCATGGCGCTGGCCATGCTGGTGCTGCGCCGCCTTCCCGGCGTGGACCGGCCGGCCATCGCCGCCGTGCTTCCCTCCCTGGCCGGAGCCACCGTGCTCCTGGACGTGGGGGCCAACGTGGCCTGCAAGCCGGTCCATCTGGTCCAGTTTGCCTTCATGGGAGAGGTGTTCGCACGCCTGGTGCTCGGGATCGAGCGCCCCCGGGTGGGGCTCCTGTCCAACGGGGAGGAGGAGACCAAGGGCACCGACGCCACCCGCGCGGCCCACCAGGCCCTCAAGCACGCCAAGTTCAACTATCTGGGGTACGTGGAAGGCCGCGAGGTGTTCAACGGCGGGGCCGACGTGGTGGTGTGCGACGGGTTCACCGGCAACGCCGTGCTCAAGAGCTCGGAAGGGCTCGCCAAGGCCGTGGGCCAGATGCTCCGAGAGGAGCTCAGCCGAGGCCTCGGGCCTCGGCTCGGGTACGTGCTCGCCCGCCGGGCGTTCCGCAAGCTGCGGGAGCGCATGGACTACGCCGAGGTGGGGGGGGCGCCGCTTCTGGGCGTCAACGGGGTGGGCATCGTGGCCCACGGCTCCTCGGACGCCCGCGCCATCCGCAACGCCATCCGGGTGGCCCGGGACTTTGCCGAGCGACGGGTCAACCTCCATCTGATGCAGATGCTGGAACGCAGCCACGACCTGGGGGCTGGAGCCAAGGGACGGTTCTGGGCCAGCCTGAAGGACAAGCTCGTGCACCCGCGGCGTGAGGCCCGGGAGCACGACGAGAGCGAGGAACCGACGAAGTGACGGAGCGCAGGCATCCGCCCCGGGCTCGGATCCTGGGCACCGGCCGCTGTCTTCCGGACACGGTGGTGACCAACGCGGATCTCGAGGCCCGGGTCGACACCAGCGACGAGTGGATCCGCACCCGGACCGGCATCCGGGAGCGCCGGATCGCCCCCCCTTCCATCGACACCTGCGACCTGTGCGAGGAGGCGGCCCGCCAGGCCCTGGAGGCCGCGGACCTCCGCCCCGACGATCTCGACCTCATCCTGGTGGGCACGGTCACCCCGGCCCTCGGGTTCCCGGCCACCGCGTGCCTGCTGCAGGAGAGGCTCGGAACCCGGGGCCAGATGGCCTTCGACCTGAGCGCTGGCTGCACCGGGTTCCTCTACGCCTTGTCGGTGGCCGACAGCTTCATCCGCTCCGGCAGCGCCCGGTACGTGCTGGCCGTGGGGGCCGAGACCCTCAGCCGCATCGTGGACTGGGACGACCGGTCCACGTGTGTGCTGTTCGGGGACGGGGCCGGGGCGGTGGTGTTCGGCCCCACCCACGACCCCGAGCGGGGCGTGCTGGCCACGCGTATGGCCGCGGACGGGTCCTACTGGCCCCTGCTCCACATGCCCGGGGGCGGCTCCCGGTACCCGGCCAGCGCCGAGAGCCTGGCCCAGGGTCTCCACTACGTAAAGATGCAGGGCAACGAGGTGTTCAAGGTGGCGGTGCGCACCCTCCACCAGGTGGCTGAGGAGGTCCTGGAGGCCGCCGAAGTGACCGGCGACCAGGTGGACTGGTTCGTTCCCCACCAGGCCAACCGCCGAATCATCGACGCGGTGCGGCTGCGCCTCAAGGTCCCCGAGGAACGGGTGTACGTGAACGTGCACAGGTACGGCAACACCTCGGCCGCCTCCGTGCCGATCGCCCTCGACGAGATGGTGCGGGGGGGGAAGATTCGCCCGGGCCACCGGGTGCTGCTCGATGCGTTCGGCGCCGGGTTCACGTTTGGCGCCGCCCTGATCCGTTGGTAGACCGGGGGTTGCACCGCCCCGCTTTCCTTACGTATAGTCTCGCGAACCTTCTCTCCGAAACCGACACGGTTCCCGCCACCGGGAGACTCCCGCGATGACGACGGCGTACCTGTTTCCGGGGCAAGGGTCCCAGTACGTGGGCATGGGCCGGGCACTGGCCGAGGCATCGGCAGCGGCCCGCTCGGCGTTCGAGGAGGCCGACCAGGCCCTGGGACGGCCCCTGTCCCGCCTGATCTTCGAGGGGCCGGAGGACGAACTGCGGCTCACCGAGAACACCCAGCCGGCCATCCTCACGGTGAGCGTGGCTT
>JAADGT010000293.1 GCA_013152215.1 Deltaproteobacteria bacterium | reverse complement strand
GGCCGCCCTGCGGGCGTGGGCCCGGGCGGCCGGGGAGGAGTCCTAATGAGCGAAGCGCGGACGAACCCGCCGAAAAAGATGGTGGTCGAGCTCGAGGTCAACGGAACCCGTCACGAGCTCCTGGTGGAGCCCCGCCGGACCCTGCTGGAGGTCCTGCGGGAGGAGCTGGGGCTCACGGGAGCCAAGGAGGGATGCGGCCTGGGCGCCTGCGGCACCTGCACCGTGCTCATGGACGGCCGGCCCGTGCGTGCGTGCCTCACCCTGGCGGTGGAGGCCCAGGGTGCGAGCATCCTCACCGTGGAGGGGCTGGCCGACACCGTGGCCGACCGGGAGCCCGGGGCCCTGCACCCGATCCAGGAGGCGTTCGTGGACGCCCACGGGGTCCAGTGCGGGTTCTGCACCCCCGGCATGATCCTCGCGGCCAAGGCCCTTCTGGACGAGGAGCCCGACCCGGACGAGGCCCGGATCCGCGAGGCGCTGGGCGGCCAGGTGTGCCGGTGCACCGGGTACACCAAGATCGTGGAGGCCGTGAAGCTGGCCGCCCGGCGGCTCTCTGGCGAGGAGGTGGAGGCGTGAGTCGCTACATCGGACAGAGCCTTCCGCGGCGGGACGCCCGGCTCAAGGCCACCGGCGAGGCCCGGTTCACCGCAGACCTCTCCCTGCCGTTCATGCTCCACGCGGCCGTGCTGCGAAGCCCCTACCCCCATGCGCGCATCGTCCGGCTCGACACCAGCCGGGCCGAGCGGCTGCCCGGGGTCAAGGCGGTGCTCACCGCCCGGGACACCTCGGGGGTCAAGTGGGGGGTGTTCCGCTACACCCGGGACCAGGAGTTCCTGGCCCGCGAGAAGGTGCGGTACGTGGGCGAGGAGGTGGCGGCCGTGGCCGCCGAGTCCGAGGACATCGCCCGGGAGGCCCTGGAGCTCATCGAGGTGGAGTACGAGATCCTGCCGGCCGTGTTCGACCCGCTGTCGGCCGTTGCGGACGACGCCCCCCGGATCCACGACCACGCCGAGCGCAACATCAACATCCACGTGCCGATCCACGTGGGCGACGTGGACCGGGCCTTCGACGAGTGCGACTACGTCCACACCGAGCGCACGGTGTCGGAGGAAGAGAGCTACTTCATGACCGAGCCCTACGCGGTGCTGGCCCACTGCGACCGCCAGGGCACGGTGGAGGTGTGGATGCCCAACGCGAGCCCCCACACCAAGGCCAAGGGGCTCGCCAACGCCCTGGGGCTGCCGGTGTCCAAGGTGCACGTGCGCCACGTGTTCGTGGGCGGCGCCTTCGGGGGCCGCAGCGACATGTTCCCCGGGGAGTACATCGCGGCCCGCCTGTCCCAGATGACCCAGCGGCCGGTGAAGCTCGTGTACACCCGCGAGGAGAACTCCATCGCGGTGCGCCAGGGCCACTCGATGGTGGTGGAGAGCACCTTTGGGTTCAAGCGGGACGGCACCCTCCACGCCGTGGACGTCACCGCCTACATGGACGGCGGGGCGTACTCGTCCACCGGCCCCATCGCCACCAGCGTGCCGTTCCTGTGCTTCGAGCAGACCTACCGGGTCCCCAACGTGCGGTACAACGGGTACCGGGTGTACACCAACAAGCCGATCCGGGGCATGATCCGGACCCACGGCCGGGCCTGGGCCTGCAACGTGGACATGCAGCTCGACCTGGCGGCCGCCGCCCTGGGGCTGGACCCGGTGGAGATCCGCCGGCGCAACGCGGTGCGCACCGGCGACACCACCCCGACCCAGAGCAAAATCTTCAAGATGGACAGCCTGGCCACCATCGAGGCCGTGGCCGAGGCCAGCCGGTTCCGGGAGAAGTGGGGGAAGCTGCCCAAGTGGCGCGGCATCGGGATCGGGTGCGTGAGCGTGATGAGCGGGTTCCCCATGGGCATCCGGGGCGGGTCCGCCGCCATGGTGAAGTTCGACGAGGACGCCGGGGTGACCGTGATCTCCGGGGTGGTGGACAACGGCCAGGGCAACGAGAACGTGGTGCTGCAGATCGCGGCCGAGGCCCTGGGCGTGGCGCCCGACGCGATCCAGCTGGTGGCCTCCGACACCGAGGTCACGCCCATCGACCAGGGCGCCTACTCCCAGGCCACCACCCTGTGCAGCGGCAACGCCGTGCGCCTGGCCTGCGAGGACGCCCGGCGCCAGATCTTCGAGATCGCCTCGGACATGCTGGAGGCGGCCGCGGAGGACCTGGAGCTGGAGGACGGCAAGGTGTTCGTGCGGGGCTCCCCGTCCCGGGCCGTGCCGCTGCGCAACGTGATCCGCATGGGGCTGCTCAAGGGCAAGAACGTCATCGGCCACGGCAGCTTCGGCCCCAACGTGGATCAGACCCGCGAGTGGATCAAGAACCCCAAGGGGCAGCTCGCGGCCGCGTTCAGCTACGGCAGTGCCGTGGTGGAGGTGGAGGTGGACCCGGAGACCGGGTTCGTCCGGGTGCTCAACGCCTGGGTGGCCCACGACTGCGGGAAGGCCATCAACCCCAAGGAGGTGGAGGGTCAGATGGAGGGGGGGCTGGCCATGGGAGGCCACGGCGGCATCCTGCTCGAGGCCTGCAAGTGGCACCAGGGAGCCAACCTGAACCCCGACTTCCTGGGGTACAAGGTGCCGCTCGCGCCCGACATGCCACCCATCCACCCCTTCATCGTCGAGTCCGAAGATCCGTTCGGGCCGTTCGGGGCCAAGGAGGGCGGGCTGTCCATCTCCATGTGCACGGCCCAGGCATACTCCAATGCCATTGCCAACGCCATCGGCACCCACATCCGGGAGTTCCCCCACACCCCCGACCGGGTGCTCGAGGCGATCGAGAAAGGGGCCGTGACGGGTGACGGGTGATCCGTGACGGTGACGGGTGACGAGAGGCCTTCCAGCCTTTTAGCTTTCTAGCTTTCCAGCCAAAAGGACCAACATGAAAGCGAAGTCCATCGATCACATCTGTTTCGCGGTGCGCAACCTGGACGAGGCCGTGGCCCGGTACCGGGACGTGTTGGGGCTGGAGCCCGACGGGGTGTACACCGCCGAGTCCGAGAAGATCCGGGTGGCCCGGTACTATCTGGGCGAGGTGGCCGTGGAGCTGATGGAGCCCACCGATCCGGACAGCGACGTGGGGCGCTTCCTCGAGAAGCGTGGCGAGGGGTTCTTCCTGATCTCGTACCGGGTGGACGACGTGGAGGAGGGCCTCCGGGAGCTCGAGTCGAAGGGATACCCCCTGATCGACCGCAAGCCCCGGGAGCTCATGGGCAATCGGTACGCCTTCATCCTGCCCCCGGCCCGAATGAACGGCACCCTGGTCGAGATCCTGGATGGGGAGTTCGAAGGGTATCCGGAACGCTGAACATGTTCTCGTCTGTCGATTCCATTGTCGAGCGTCTGGGTCGGGAGCAGTACGTGGCCGACCGGGCCCTGGGCACCATCTTGTACCTGAGCCAGGCGCTGGGGAAGCCCCTGTTTCTGGAGGGGGAGCCCGGCGTGGGCAAGACCCGGCTCGCCGTGGTCCTGGCCCGGGCCCTCGACACGCCCCTGATCCGACTCCAGTGCTACGAGGGGCTCGACGCCTCCACGGCCCTGTACGAGTGGAACTACCCGCGCCAGATCCTGGAGATCAAGCTCCAGGAGACCTGCGGCGACCGCTCCCAGATCGCCCGCACCATCTTCAGCGAGGAGTTCCTGATCCAGAGGCCCATCCTCCAGGCCCTGCGCCACCCCGGCCCCCGGCCGGCCGTGCTCCTGATCGACGAGCTGGACCGGGCCGACGAGGAGTTCGAGGCGTTTCTGCTGGAGGTGCTCGACGAGTTCCAGGTGACGATCCCCGAGCTGGGCACGATCCGGGCGGCGGTGAAGCCGCTGGTGATCCTGACCTCCAACCGCACCCGGGAGGTGCACGACGCCCTGAAGCGCCGGTGCCTGTACCACTGGATCGACTACCCGGACTTCGACAAGGAGTACGCCATCGTCAAGGCCCACCTGCCGGACATCGAGGACGATCTCGCGGCCCAGGTGTGCCGGTTCGTGGAGAGGATCCGCACCGAGGAGTTTCTGAAGCGGCCCGGGGTGGCCGAGACCCTGGACTGGGCCGCGGCCCTGCTGGCCCTGAACCGCCACGCCCTCGACGAGGAGGTGGTCGAGGCCACGATGGGGTGCATCTTCAAGAACCAGCAGGACATCCTGCTGTTCCGCAACGCGGTGTGGGGCGACCACGAAAAACGGGCCGAGTACCTGCGCCAGGTCAAGGCGGCGATGTGTTAGGGAAGGCTGGGAAGCTAGGAAGCTAGGAAGCTAGGAAGCTGGAAGGCTTGGAAGCCCCTTCGGCCCCGTGCGGGGCCGGGCAACGGGAAAAGGTAACGTTCCGTGATCCTGGGGCCTTGGCGGCCGCGGGGCATGGGGCCTGCTTCCGGCCGCGCGCGAAGCCGAGCATGAGATTCGCCGCGCAGGCACGGGGCATTGGCGGTGGCTTCATGACAGACCGGCTGGCACGAACGATTTCACGGTGCAAGCGGTGGAGGCGCTGCGCGGCGAGCAGAGGAGCCGCACGCGGCTCTCCAGCAGACCCCATGCCCCCCAACTCTGAAGTCGAGCCGAGCTTTCGACCGACGACTAACGACTGACGACCGACGACCGACGACCGAAGTTACTGGGAAGCCCCTTCTGGGCGTTGTTTCCATTTTTCGACTTCGTGGATCATTTGGAGGAGAACGAGA
>JAADGT010000007.1 GCA_013152215.1 Deltaproteobacteria bacterium | reverse complement strand
GCGCCGCGGCCGCTCCCCTGGCGCCGGGCGGCCCAGGCTGCTCGGCCGTCGCGCTTCGTCGGAGCCCCCAGCCCCCCCGCCGCAATCCGCATATTTTTTGCGAAACGGAACACTAGGACCGGTTTCAGTACCCTTGGGGGTGGCACGCCAGGCACGAGGCCTCGGTCCGGCCGTGGCACACCCGACAGGCGTCCTTGTCCGCGGCTCCTTGCAGCCGATGCCCCGAGGCGATCCAGCCGTTCCGGGGGGCGTGGCTGCGGGGGGCCTCCCGGTGGCAGTCGGAGCAGAACGTGGCCGTGTGGCACGCGCGGCAGGTGTCCCGGTCGTGGCGGGCCTCGAGGCCGTGGCTGCGGTCTTTCCAGCCCAAGGTGTGGTTTCGGGGCTTCTCCGACCGGTGGCAGGTGCGACAGGCGTCGGGCCCGGGGTGGCAGGTCCGGCACACGGCCTCGCGCAGCTCCGTGCGCCGGCCGTGGCGCTGCTCCCACAGCCCGTCGTGGGACGGGGGGCGTTCGCCCCGGCGGATGCGGGCGTGGCAGGTGGAGCACTCGGTCGGCGCCTCGTCCCCGTCGTGGCAGCCCAGGCACGTCTCCATCGTGGGGAACTCCACCGAGGCCAGGCTCTCGGCCCGCGGGGTGGACCCGTGGCACCGGACGCAGTCCACGTCGTCGTGGGGCTCGTGGTCGAACGTCACGTCGGCGTAGGTGCGACCCCGTGGGGCCTTCGACACGGCGTAGTCCTCGTCGCCGGCGCGGGTGTGGCACGTGAGGCACGCCTTGGAGGGGTTTGCCTCGTCGATGTCGTGGCACTCCTTGCAGGGCTCCATGCCGGTCCGAAGCCCCTCGTCACCTCCGTGGCAGTCGGTGCAGGTTGCCTCCTCCGCGTGGAGGGCGTGGGAGAACCGGAGCCCGGTCTCCTCCCGGCACCCGGCCAGCAGCGTTAGCGCCGCGCCAGCCGCCAACACCGCGATGCAAGCCCGTCTTATCCCCCCAGCACCGAAACCGGCGCGCTTTTCCGGAGGCGGGGCAAGGGACCTGCCTCCGGCCGGGCGCGAAGCCGGGCGTTGCGATTCGCCGCGCAGGCAAAAAGCGCGGGAGTTGGTTTCATCACGGCTCGCCGGAGTAGGTACCGTCTCGTGGTCCGAACGCCGGAGGCCCTGCGCGGCGAGCCAGGGGGCCGCGCCCGGCTCTCCGCCAGGTCCTTTGCCCCCCCGCTCGGGGAGGTGAGTGCGCCCATTCGATTGCCGGCTGAGTAGCTTCATGGTCATCCCCTAGAAACGGACCGTGACGCGGGTCTCCACCGCGTGGATCTCCTCGACCCCGTAAAGCTCCTCGATCAGGTCGTCGGTATCCCGGCGGTAGGTCAGATCCGCCGACCACTGCGAGCCGGGTCGGTAGGCGAGCCCCAGCTCCAGGCTCTGGGCCACCAGGTTCTCCAGGTCGTTGTTGATGTCCTCGTCCTTGCGGTAGTAGGCGGCCGAGGCCACGAACCCGCGGGGCAGCCGCTGCTCGGCATCGAGCGAGTAGGAGAGGCTCCGGGCCTCGGGGCCGTCCAGCCGGTCCTCGAGCCACCACGAGAGGCCGGCCCGGAGAGAGAACCCCGGAATGCCCGGGTCGAACACCCCGAGGCCGGCCTGCACGACGTCGAAGCTGGTGTTCGAGGCGCTCTCGTAGTGGTCCTCGTCGATCAGATCCCGTTTGGTGTAGGCGCCGCTCAGGGTCAGGTGACCCCCCACCCGCTGCTCCACGGCCAGCCGGTACTGATTGTAGGGAGCCTGGCGCTCCAGACTGAGGCGTTCCAGCCGGTACCGTCCGGGGTCGGCGTCCGCGGTGAAGTCCAGCAGGAAGTCGTCGTCCTCCTCGTTGCCCACCTTTTTGTACACGCTGGCCGTGATCTCGGTGCCGGTGGGGTCCCACCAGAGGGTGGCCGAAACCAGGGCCTCGCGCAGGTCGCCGTTCACCCACTCGGCGCTGGCCTTGCCCCAGGCGAGGTCGCGGAGCGTCTGCCGCACGGTCAGCCGCAGCAGGTCGTCGAAGTAGTCCAGATAGTCGGCCCGGAGCCGGCCGCCCCAGGGAAGCCGGGCCTCGGCCGCTCCCCCCCAGGCGGCGTCCCGCTCCAGATCCTCGTAGTACTGCACCAGGCGGCCGCCGAAGGCCTCCACGGACGCCACCACCGGCAGGGGCAGGCGTATGCGCGCGCCTGCCCCGTCCAGGTGCACGGGCTCGGCGCTCTCCCACGAGAACCGGCCGACGGTGAGCTCCACGGCGCGCAGGGGCCGGGACACGACCCCCAGGTCGTACACGAACAGGTGGCTGCCGCCGGGAAACCGGTCCACCGAGCTGTAGAACACCGAGTCCGGCTCCTCCTGCCCCAGATCCCACCGGAACGCGCCCGAGAAGAAGGCCCGGGTGTCCACGGGCAGTCCTTCCGCGTCCAGGATCAAAAGCTGGGAGCCGTACGCCCCCCGGTCGTCCTGGTCGGGGGCGGCGTCGGCCCACGACGCCCGCAGGGTGGTGCGGGACGTGCCGGACAGGGTCCACGCTCCGGCGCCGGGTGCGGACAGAGCGACCGTCAGACCCATGCCCAACGCGATCGCGATTCGTTTCATGGCGTCCTCAGGGCAGAGAAAGTGAGAAATGGAACTTGCCGGGATGGAGTGCAGGGGGCGTGCCAAGGGGCAGGCTTGGCGGGGCCGGTTCAAAAAAGATCTGGGATGGCGGTGCGTTGGAGCGAAGGTGGGGCACCCGGGGGGACGAAAGATGAGGGGCAACTGTTTCATTTGTTTCTAGGGTTTGAAACACCATGAAACATCATTCTGAAAAATAACCATTTTGGGCCGAGAATGTGCCCGTTGTCGGGGCGGTAGCCGAGTGATTTGGTGGCACAAATGTCGGCAGGGGCGGGGAGGGCGGGCTAAAGCCCAGGGGGAGCGGCGCCGATCCGTAGGCCGAGTGTTCGGAGCAGCCCGTGCGCGAGGGAAGCCATGCCGTTGGAAGGCACGCTGAGTTATCGGGACCTGGCCCATCTCCTCCAGGTGGTCGGCGCTTCGAAGAAGTCGGGCGTGCTGGAGATCCGGTACGAGGACCGGCTTGCCCGTCTGGTGTTCCGGGACGGCCGGCTGATCCGGGCCGAGTCGAACCAGCGGCATCCGGAGCTGGGGGAGCTCCTCGTGCAGGCCGGGGCCCTCACCAGTCGGGATCTCCAGCGGGCGTTGGGACGCCAGAGCGCGGAGGGGGAGGGACGCCGGATCGGGACCCTGCTGTGCGAGGAGTTCGGGGTGGCCCCCGAAACGGTCCAGGAGGTGCTGTCCCGCCAGTTCCGCGACATCGTGTTCGAGGTGCTGCGGTGGCCGGGCGGGACGTTCCGGTTCGAGTTCGGCGAGCCCGACGAGGTGATGGACCGATTCTCCCTGAACCCGTCGGCCTTCATCCTGGACGTGGGGATCCAGGCGGGGTTCCTGGCCGAGGAGGGGCTCGCCAGGGAGGACGCCACCCTCGACTCGCCGCGGATCGTGGTGGAGCTGGCCGATCCCCGGCTGCGGGACGCGTGTGCCCAGATGTGGAGGCGCAAGCGCAAGAAGGTGGTGGTCGTCCCGGACCCCGGCCGGCTCGCCACCGTGTTGGGGGACTGGCCCACGGAGGCCCCGTCTCCCTGGGTGATCACCGGCATCGGCCCGGAGCCCGATGAGGAGGCCTGGAGCCGGATCGAGGAGATCCGCACCCTGCAGCCCGCCTGCGTCCTGGTGGTGGTGGGGGCCTGCCGGGACGCCGGGGTGCGGGTGCGGGCCGCCGACGTGGGTGCGGACGCCTATGTGCCGGCCCCGTGCCCCGCCGATCTGG
Organism: Deltaproteobacteria bacterium; assembly: GCA_013152215.1. Classification (GTDB taxonomy): domain Bacteria; phylum Desulfobacterota; class Deferrisomatia; order Deferrisomatales; family Deferrisomataceae; genus Deferrisoma. Next base: position 881 of record JAADGT010000007.1, on the reverse strand, counting down.
ACGGCCCCCATGCCGAGGCCCACCTGGACGTGTTCCTGCTGCGGCTGCAGCGGGCGGTGGAGCACGCAGCCGGGGTCGAGGAGCCTCGGGCCGGAGAGGCCGGGGCATGAACTGCGTGCCGGACGAGAGCGTCCAGGAGTTCCTGGCCGAGGCCGAGGAGATCCTGGACCGGCTCGCCGACGACCTGGCCGAGCTGGAGCAGACCCCCGAGGGAGACGAACCCGACCCCGAGGTGGTCAACAGCATCTTCCGGGCCGCCCACAGCCTGAAGGGCATCTCGGCCATGTGCGGGTTCGGCCAGATCACCGAGGTGGCCCACAAGACCGAGACCCTGCTGGACGGCGTGCGCATGGGCCGGGTCGGATGCACCCGACCGGTGATGGACCTGCTCTACGAGAGCCTCGACCTCCTCCGCAACCTGTGCTCCCGCCTGGCCCAGGGGCAGGCCCCGGAGGACCCCGGAGTTCCGGCGTTCGTGGAACGGCTGATCCGGGCGGCCGAGGGGGAGGCAGGGGCGCAGGAGGACGGCCTGGCCGCGCTGGGCCTGGGCGACGAGGTCCTGGCCGTGCTCACCGAGTACGAGCGCCACCGCCTCGAGGCCACTCTGAAGAACCCCAACCGGACCCTGGTCCGGGTGAAGGTCGGGTTCCCCTTCGAGACCTTCGACACGGACCTGGAGGCCCTGAACGCCACGCTGAAGGGCCTGGGGGAGATCATCTCCACCCTGCCGGGCACCGGCGAGGGCGCCCCGGACCGCATGGAGTTCGAGCTCCTGGTGGGACTCAAGGCCGATCTGGAGGAGGCCCGGGCCGCGGTGGCCGCCCACGGAGCCCAGATGGAGGAGCTGGCGCCGGCGGCGCGGCCGGCTCCCCCGCCGGGCC
>JAADGT010000321.1 GCA_013152215.1 Deltaproteobacteria bacterium | reverse complement strand
CCGGGGGCGGCCCCGCGACCCGGGGAAGGGCCGACTTCGAGGGCGCCCCACGCCCGGTACGGGCCTACGTGGACCGCCTGCGGGAGCTCCTGCTGACCGAGGCCGCGCTCCTTGACGTGCAGGTGGAGAACCTTCTCCAGGAGCACATCCTGGCCCTCCGGCGCTCCCTGGACCGGGTCCGGGTGGTGATCCGAGTAGGGCCGAGCCTGGGGCTGATGGGTACCCTGATCCCCATGGGCACGGGGCTGGCGGCCTTGGGCCAAGGGGACATGGCCCGGCTCTCCACCGACCTGGTCATCGCGTTCACCACCACCGTGGTTGGGCTGGCCCAGGGCACCTTGGCCTACTTCATCTACACCGTGCGTGCCCGGTGGGCCGAGGAGGACGCCAAGGAGATGGAGCTGGCCACCGAGATCCTCACCCAGAGCCCCGAGCTCCGGGAGGAAGACGATGCGCTATCTGTCGAGAAACCGAAGGCGGCCGCTCTCTGAGACCGGGGATGCGGACCCGCTGACAGGGCTCGCCAACCTGTTCGACATCGGGCTCGTGTTCATCGTGGGGCTCCTGATGACCCTGTTTGCCGTGTACCGGATGCAGGACCTGTTCGACCAGCGCTCGGAGGTCACCATCCTGAAGAAAGGGCCGGACGGGGAGCTGGAGATCATCACGAAGAAGGGCACCCGGGTGAAGGCCTTGCGGGCGACCCGGAATCGGGTCGAGGGCCGAGGGGAGCGCCTCGGCACGGCCTACCGGCTGGAGGACGGCACCGTGGTGTACGTGCCGGAGTGACGGCGACCGGCACCCGCCGCTGAGTTTGATCGTCTTGACATCGTCTTGGGGGAGGAAGGAGGAAACGCCATGAACCGAAGGACCGCTTGGACCCTGCTCCTTGCCTGCGGCCTGGGCTGGGCCGCGAGCCCCACGGCCGCGGCCGGCGCAGACCCGGCCACCCCCGTCCTGCTCGCGCCGGTCACGGTCACCGCCGAGAAGTTTCCCGTGGAGGAGAAGGACAGCCCCCGGTTCGTCACCGTGGTGACGGCCGAGGAGCTCCGGCGCACCGGGGCGGACAACGTGGTGGAGGCCCTGCGCCGCATCGGAGGGCTCGGGTACAAGGCCTTCAGCTCCATCGGCGTCACCCACGGGGGCATGAACAGCGAGGTGGTGGTCCGGGGGATCTACGGCGGGGAGCTCGTGCTCGTGAACGGGGTGCCCGTCCAGAACGCGGCCAGCCGCTCCTACGACATCGACACCATCCCCCTGGACCAGGTCGAGCGGGTCGAGATCCTCAAAGGCGCCGCCTCCACCCTGTACGGGTCCGACGCCATGACCGGGGTGATCAACATCATCACCCGGACGACCACCCGGGAGACCCGGGCCCGGGCCTCGGTGGAGTTCGGGGACTACGCGTACCAGAGCCACGGGGTCTCGTTCTCGAACCCGCTCGTGGCCGCCGGGGTGCAGTACCGCCACATGGGCCAGCTCAAGGGGATCTCCCAGAGCTTCACCAGGGGGTACCGGTACGACCAGGACACCACCAACCGGTACTCGGGCAACCTGACCCTGACCCCCCTCGACGGGCTGAGCGTGGACCTGCTGGGGAGCTACGACACCACCGAGTTCAAGAAGATCAAGGATGACGGCGCGCTCTCAAAAGGCACCGACCAGGAGTACTACCGGTTCACCGGCGACCTGCGGTGGGAGCGCGAGGCCCTGAGGGCCAAGGCCTTCTTCAACTGGGGGTACCTCCTGCGGGACGAGTACACCAAGCCCGAGAAGCCCACCGACAAGGACAAGCACTCCAACACCGGGGTGGAGGCGGACTACCGGTTCGCCGCCGGCCCGGCCGAGATCACCGTGGGCGGAGAGGCGGTCCACCGGTGGGTGAACTACCTGAACAAGTACGGCGCCCACCAGCGCAACGACTACGCCCTGTTCCTCCAGGCCAAGGCGACCCTGGCGGACCGCCTGACCCTCGTGCTGGGCGCCCGGGAGCAGTGGATCTACTCCGACGCCGCCGGGGACGACCACACCGAGCTCCTTCCGAGCGCCGGCGTCACCCTGCGCGTGAACCGGGCGCTGAACCTGTTCGCCAACGCGGGCAAGGCGTTCCGGGCCCCCACCTTCAACAACCTCTATTACGACAGCAGCTTTCTCGTGGGGAACCCCGAGCTCGACCCGGAGGAGGGGTGGACCTACGAGGTGGGGCTCAAGCTCGACACCGAGCGCGCTGCCCTGCGGCTGGCCGCGTTCCGCATGGACTACACTGACAAGATCGAGATCGACCGGTCCCAGGGCTACCCCCTCACCTACTTCAACGCCGGCACCTTCGAGTCCACGGGCATCGAGTGGAACCTGCTGCTCGCGCCCTTTGCGGGCCGGGGCGATCTGCTCGGCCGCGTCTCCCTGGCCTGGGCCGGGTACTGGGCCAACCCCAAGGCCGAGGACACCAACGACAACCCCTACCAGTCGGGCCCCAAGCACCAGAGCTCGGTCACCCTTTCCTACGACGGGGACCGGTGCCGTGTCGACGTGTCCACCGTGCTCCAGACGAGCCGCGAGCGCAGCCTCGACGACGTCACCACGGTGAACGCCTCGGCCAAGGTGCGCCTGTACAAGGGCTACCTGACCCTGGCCGTGGACAACCTGTTCGATCAGGAGGTGGAGGTGTCGGGGGACAAGACCTCCGAGACCACGAACCGGTACGTCTACTACGGCCTGCCCCGCCTGCTCCGGGTGGGCTACGAGGTGGGGTTCTGACCGCAGACCGAATCCGGAGGCCGGCCTCCTTCCCCGGCCCATTCCTTCACCGTGACACACCCGGGAAGGGGCCGGCTTCCGGACCCTTGTCGAAGTACCGACCCAAAGGCGGCTCGATGGGAACCCGCTGGCTTCCGTTCGTCATGTCGGGGCTCCTGGGGGCTCTCGCCCTGGCGTCCGTGGCCGTCGGGGCCGGGCCCCGGCGCCTGGGCCTGTTCGTGGGCGACTCCGACGCCTACACCTGCCACCGGGCGATCCAGGGCCTGGACCTGCCCGGGGTGGAGATCCGGGTGTTCACCGGCCGGGACGCGGGCACCCCGGAGCTCGAGGCGTTCGTCGGGCGCATGGACGCGGCCGTGGTGGACATCATGCACCGCCAGCCCGGCCGGTGGCTCCTGGAGCACGCCGACCGGCTGAAACCCGGTGTCCGGCTCTACGCGGTGCGCACCGCCTCGGCCAACCAGCCGTTCGTGGACGCGGGGTTCCGGTTCGACCCCGGGGTGCGGGCCTACTACGCGTTCCCCTCCGAGGCCAACGTCCGCAACCTGGTGCGCTTCGTGGCGGCCCGGGACCTGGGGGTCCCGGTGGACTGCGACCCGCCGGACCTGCCGCCCGAGGTGTTCCTGTACCACCCCGACGCCCCCGGTCCGTTCCCGGACCTGGACGCGTACCTGGCCTGGTACCGCTCCGCCGGCCGCCTGAAGAAAGGGGCCCTGTGGAGCCTGGTGACCGCGTTTCCCACCTACGTGATCGAGGGCAAGAAGGCGCCCCTGGACGCGCTGGTGCGCGCCTACGAGCGCCACGGCATCAACGTGGCCGTGCTCGCTGGCTCGTTCACCACCGCGGGCACGGGGCAGTTCGTCCGGGTCGTGTCCCGACCGCCCCTGGACGAGCGCCTGGGGTCGGTCACGGCGTTCAACCTGACCTTCAGCTCGATCCTGTCCAGCGATCTCCTGTCGGTGCTCGACCGCACCGACGTGCCCGTGCTGAACGCCCAGTACCTGTTCTTCACCCCCGGGGAGGCGTGGGCCGCCTCCCCCCAGGGGATGTCGCCCGCGGAGATCCCGCTCCAGTTCTCCACGCCGGAGCTCACCGGCCTGATCGAGCCCACGGTGGTGGGGGTGAAGGAGCCGGTGACCGACGGGGCGGGCCGGGAGATCGGGTACGCGTACGTGCCGGCGGCCGCCCAGGTGGAGCGCCTGGCCCGGCGCGCGGCCCGGTGGCACGCCCTCCGCACCACCCCGAACCGGGAAAAGCGCCTGTTCCTCATGTTCTATAACCACGGCGCGGGCAAGCAGAACATCGGCGCCAGCTACCTCAACGTGTTCCGGAGCATCACCCGCATCCTGGAGCGGCTGCGCCGGGAGGGCTACGACGTGGGGGACGGCGGGATCTCCGAGGACCTGGTCCAGGACCTCCTGATGAAGGGGGCCCGGAACATCGGCTCCTGGGCCCCGGGGGAGCTGGACCGGCTGATGGCCCGGGGCAACGTGGTCACGGTGCCCATGGCGCGGTACCGGGAGTGGCTCCGGGACCTGCCCCCCGGGTTCGTGGCCGGGGTGGAGAAGGACTGGGGTCCGCCCGAGGCCTCCACCATCATGGTGAAGGACGGGGCGTTCGTCCTGCCCGTGGTGCGCCTGGGCAACCTGTGGCTCGGGCCCCAGCCCTCCCGGGGCTGGGCCGACGACCCGGAGAAGCTGTTCCACAGCACCACCCTCTACCCCCACCACCAGTACGTGGCGTTCTACCTGTGGCTCCAGCACGAGCTCCGGCCCCACGCCCTGATCAGCCTGGGCACCCACGGCACCCACGAGTGGCTCCCGGGCAAGCAGGCGGGGCTCTCGGCCTCGTGCCCGCCCGAGGTCCTGCTCGGCGACATCCCCAGCGTGTACCCCTACATCGTGGACGACGTGGGCGAGGGGATCCAGGCCAAGCGCCGGGGCCGGGCCGCGGTGGTGGACCACGCCACCCC
>JAADGT010000372.1 GCA_013152215.1 Deltaproteobacteria bacterium | reverse complement strand
AGGCTGCTCGGCCGTCGCGCTTCGTCGGAGCCCCCAGCCCCACCCACGCAATCCGCATACGTTTTTGCGAAACGGAACACTAGTGCGTCGGCCACAGCGTGGGCCACCAGTAGAACACCCAGTTGGGCCCCCGGAACCAGACCGCGATGATGGTCAGCACCAGGAAGCCGGCCAGGAAGCAGGTGAACAGACCGACGGCGCCCAGCCGGGTCGAGCCCGTGCGGTGCGCCACCAGCAGGGACCAGAGCATGTACACGGCCGTGAGCACCGTGCCGGGGTTGAACAGGATCACCAGGATCTGGGGAATGCCGGGGAACCAGTTGCGGAGCCACCCGAACGCGATGGCGAACGCCTCGAGCCCCAGCACCGCGGCCAGGCCGAACGCGGCCGACACGAGGGCGACGCGCTTCTCCCGGGCGCTTCCCCCGAACCACCGGCCCGACACGGTGCGCTCCCGGTCGAGATAGGGCACCAGGGCGAGCCCCAGCAGGGCCACCGTGGGGATGCCGATGCCGCCCATGAACGCCGAGTACGACACCAGCTCCTGAAGGCCCAGGAAGTACCAGGGCGCCTTGGCCGGGTTCTCGGGCACCAGGGGGTTTGCAGGCTCCTTGAGCGGGGCGTCCTGCAGGAACGCCCAGGCCAGCAGGAACACCACCGTGACCATGAGCACCGTGGCCTCGGCGTAGAACAGGTGGGGCCAGGAGGGCAGGGTGTCCTCCGGGCCGCGGCCCACGGCCGGGCTCTTGCCCCGCACCAGGGCCATGAGCCCGTAGGTCTTCTTGGGCTCCTGCGTGAACACCGGCCGGCAGTCCTCCGGCGCGGGGCCCAGCAGGGCGTCGGCGTTGGGGGGGCGGGACAGCCCGCCGTCCTTTCGGATGCGCCAGAAGTGCACCCCGATGACCACGGCCGTGAGCAGGGGCAGCAGAATGCAGTGGATCATGTTGAACCGAATCAGGGCCTCGTCTCCGAGGGCGCGGCCCCCCACCAGGGCGGCCTGCATGTAGGCGCCCGGGTCGAAGTACCGGGTGATGCCCAGGGCGTCGGTCACTTCCCGGATCGAGGTGGCGATGTTGGTGCCGATCACCATGGCCCAGTACCCGAGCTGGTCCCAGGGCAAGAGGTAGCCGGTGTACGACAGCGCCATGGTCAGTACCCACAGCAGGATTCCCAGGACCCAGTTGAACTGACGGCTGCCCTTGTACGAGGCGGTGAAGAACACCCGGATCATGTGGAGGATCACCGAGGCCACCATCAGGTGGGCCGCCCACCGGTGCATGTTGCGGATGATCCGGCCCGCCGGGACCATGAAGTGGATCTCCTTGATGGAGTCGTAGGCCAGGGCCGTGGTGGGCTTGTAGTAGAACATGAGCAGAACGCCGGTGACCGCGAGGATCGCGAAGCTGAAGAACGCGATCAGCCCCAGCCCCAGCGTGAACGAGGGCCTCAGGCTCCATCGGTGCACCCGGGCGGAGTGGATGTGGAGGAAGAAGTTCTGGACCACCGCCTCGGACCGGGCCCGATCGGTGGTGGGCGGGCCGTGGCGCACGAGGCTGCGCTTCAGGGTCTGGGGCAGCGCCCGCAGGTTGGCCGCGAGCGCCCCCAGGCCGCCCGGGGTCCCTTCCTGCGCTTCGCCGGCGATCGGGCTGGGCTCGCTCATGCCGTCATCCCCTTGTCAGACCTGGAAGTAGGTGCCGGGTGACACGGTGCGGCCCTCGTCCACCAGGAGCTGGCCGTCCGGGGCCACCGAGATCTCGTACCAGGGCAGGGGGCTCGGGGCCGGCCCCTGCACCCCCCCGCCGTTGGGATCGAACACCGAGCCGTGGCAGGGGCAAACGAACCCCCTGGGGGTTCGGTTCACGATGCAGCCCAGGTGGGTGCACACGGCGGAGATGGCCAGGAACCCCTCGGGCCGGTGGAAGATGAACACGTTGCGGCCCTCGGGCCGGCGGACCTCGCCCACGCGGAAGTCGGCCGCGAGCCCGATCTTGTACCGGCGGGACGGCTCAGGAAACGCCCGGGGAAAGGCCAGGCTCAGCATGCCGCCCACCGAGGCCGCCACGGCCGCCAAGAAGCTGCCCAGGGCCGCCAGGCCCAGGAAGTCCCGGCGCTTGACCGGAGGATCCGTCGAGACGCTCATGGCCACACCTCCTGGAACTCCACCCGTTCCATGGTGATCGCCGCGTTGGGGCACCGCTGGGCGCACAGGGCGCACCGGATGCACAGGTCCTCGTCCTTGATGATGGCGCTCGCATGCTCCCACCCCTCGCCGAGGACCTCCCGGGCGAGGCGCTGCTGCTCGTCGTCCAGGTCCAGGTCCGCCAGGGGCACCAGCTTCAGGCAGCCCATGGGGCACACGTCCGCGCACCCGCCGCACAGCACGCACCGCTCGCTGTCGAAGATCGTGTTCACCCCGCAGTCCAGGCACCGGCTCGCCTCCCGACGGGCCAGGGCCTCGTCGTAGCCCCGTTCCACCAGGCGGCCGGGAGAGGACAGCCGCTTCTGCACCTCCTCCAGGGGGACGGGTGTGCGGGGCAGGGCCTCGTAGCCCGGCTCGCGCCGGAATCCCGGCAGCTCCCGGTGGCGTTCCACGAGGCGGGGGGTGATCTCCCGGCCGGAGAGGTAGGCGTACACGGATCGGGCGGCCTTCTTGCCGCTGGCCACGGCCGTGACGATGTTGGCCGCGCCCAGGGCGGCGTCACCGGCCACGAACACCCCGGGCGCGGTGGTGGCCAGGGTGTCCTCGTCGATCTCCAGCAGGCCCCAGTCGGTGAACCGCACGCCGTGGCGCTCAGGGTCCACGAAGTCGAGGTCGGTGCGCTGGCCGATGGCCAGGATCACGGTGTCGCAGGGCTCCACCCGCTCGGAGCCCGGGATCGGCTCGGGTCGGCGCCGGCCGGTCTCGTCCGGGGGGCCCAGGCGGTTCTCCACCAAGCGCACGCCCCGCACCCGGCCCTGCTCGTCCTTCTCGATGGCCACGGGGGTGACTAGGTACTGGAAGTTCACCCCCTCCTCCCGGGCCTCCTCCAGCTCCTCCTCCGTCACCGGCATCTCGTCCCGGGTGCGGCGGTACAGCACGTTCACCACGCTGTCCACCCCCACCCGCAGGGACGACCGGGAGCAGTCCAGGGCGGTGAACCCTCCCCCGATCACCACCACCCGCTTCCCCAGGGGCGGAGGCTCGCCGAAGGCCACCTGCCGCAGGAACTCCACCCCGCCCAGCACCCCCTCGGCGTCCTCGCCGGGGATGCCCAGGCTGCGGGAGCGCTTGGCCCCCACCGCGATGACCACGGCGTCGAAGTCCCGGAGCAGGTCGTCGAAGCTCACGTCCCGACCCACCGCCTTCCCGCACCGGATCTCCACGCCCAGGTCCTGGATCGCCCGGATCTCGGCGTCGAGCACCTCTCGGGGGAGCCGGAACTCGGGGATGCCGGTGTACATCATGCCGGCCGGCTTGGGCTCCATCTCCAGGAGCACCGGCCGGGCCCCCATCAGGGCCAGGTCGTGGGCGCAGGCCAGCCCGGCCGGGCCCGCGCCGATGATCGCCACGCGGGTGCGCTCGGGAGGGGGCAGGGCTCCGCGGGAGCGGGCCTGGAGGAGATGGGCCAGCTCGTCCTGGTCCGCGTCCGGGGTGGCGGGCTCCTGGAACTGCTCGGGCCGCGCCAGGGTGCGGCCCGGCCCGGCCTCGATGCCGAACCGCTCGGTCACGAACCGCTTGAGCGCCCGGATGTAGATGGGCTCGTCCAGGGCGCCCCGTCGGCACGCCTCTTGGCACGGGGCGCTGCACACCCGGCCGCACACCGACGCCAGGGGGTTGGGTCCCCGGGCGATGCGGTACGCCGTTTCATCGTCCCCGGCGGCGATGGCGCGCACGTAGCCCCGGGCGTCCGTGTGCACCGGGCACGCCGCCTGACAGTTGATCTGATCTTTCCAGTACCGATCGTCCGGAACGGTGACGCGCAGGCCCATCCGATCCCTCCGGCCCACCAGATCCCCAGCCGGTGCCTCCGCCTCCGGCCGTTCTCGGGCAATAGGCCGGGGCGGGGGTCGGTGAATGCACGAGAGCAAAAACCACTATTCCACGACTTCCCTACTTGGGCAAACTAGAACTGGGTTTTGGGGTGAAAAAATGAAAGTCTTTGACCCAGGTCAAAAACCGCAGGCGTTGGGGGACGGGTTCGGTCTGAGGGCGGCTAAAGGTTTCCCGCACCGTTGCCGATAAACCTTCTCAGCTGCCCTCGTTCTTCAGGAGACGACAGCAGTTCGGTCGGTTCCTCTCCGGCAACAGACTCGCACCCCGGAGGGGGCGGAACGAGGCCACGCGCCGTTCTCCCGCGGCATCCGCCCCGAGTGCGCGGAAAGCTGCATCCCGAGCTCGTTTGGGCCCGGGCGGGGAGGCTGGGGGGTGGGCGGGCTCCGAGGAGTGGGGCCGCCCGGTATGGACCCCGGCTCCAGAACGGCCCCCCTGGGCGGGGGGCCCACACGACGGAAAGGAGAAAGACCATGCAGTGGGAACCCAAGATGGCCACGGGCATCGCCAAGATCGACGCCCAGCACAAGGAGCTGATCCGGAGGATCAACGATTTGCTGGAGGCGATGAAGGAAGGTCAGGGGCGGGAGATGGTCGGGGAGGTGCTGGCGTTCTTGGGGAGGTACGTGGTGGAGCACTTCACCGACGAAGAGGCGCTGATGAAGAAGTACGGCTACCCCAAGTACCCCGAGCACAAGGCGATNTTCAAGAAGGAGTTCGAGGCCCTGGCCGCCGAGCACGAGAAGCGAGCCGAGAGCCTCTCGCTCACGCTGCAGGTGCAGAACAAGGTGGTGGACTGGCTGCGCAACCACATCATGAACGTGGACGTGAAGATGGCGGCCCAGCTGAAGGAGAAGGGAGCGGCCTGACCGGCGGTGGACCCGGCCGGCAGCCATCCGAGCGCCGCGTCCCCCTGGGGGCGCGGCGCTCGTGCGTGTGGGACCAGAAGGCTCCACCAGGCCCCTACGGGGCCCTGCAACGGGGAGGGGAACTTTCGTCGGACCGGGGCTCATTGCCGGCGGCGGGGCATGGGTTTCAGGGGCCAGAATTCAGGGGACAGGAGCCAGAAGAAAGGCAAAAACAATGTGGCTACAGCGGGGTCGTGGGACCACGACCTGTCCACTGACATCTGTCCTCTGATCCCCATGCCCCCCGGACCGTGAGGTGGAGGCGAAGAGGCGTGGTCACGCTTGGAATGCGGGGAGATCACGGAGGGTTTCAAGCCTTCTAGCCTCCTAGCCTTCCAGCCTTCTAGCGGAAGTTACTGGGAAAGGCCGGGCCCTTGCGGCGCTCCTGGCCTGTGGTAAGGGATACCGGCGGATCCGGCCTCCGGTAGGGGGCCGGAAGGATACGAATCGTTTCGAAGCGGAGAGGAGCGCGATCATGTTGAAGAGCCTGGGGTCGTTGGCCGTGGTCCTCGCGCTCGCCTTGGCGGCGGGTGCGGTGGCGGCGGAGGCGCCGATGAGCGAGGACACCGAGGCGTGCATCGGGTGCCACGAGGAGGTGACCCCCGGCATCGTGGCGGACTGGCGCCGGAGCCGTCACGCCCGCACCACGCCCCGGCAGGCCCTGGCCCTGCCGGAGCCGGAACGGAGGGTCTCCGCAAAGGAGGTGCCCGAGGGGCTCGGCGCCGTGGTCGTGGGCTGCGCCGAGTGCCACACCCGCAGCCCCGACGCCCACCCCGACACCTTCGACCACAACGGGTTCCGGGTGCACATCGTGGTCACCCCGGCCGACTGCGCGACCTGCCACCCCCAGGAGCGCGAGCAGTACGGCCGCAACCTGATGGCCAACGCCCACGACAACCTGATGGCCAACGAGCTCTACGCCGAGCTGGTGGCCGCGGTGGCGGGGCCCACCTCGTACGACGGCGAGGGCCTCACGGTGCGCGCCCCCGACGAGCTGACCGTGGGGGACGCCTGCCTCGCCTGCCACGGCACCCGGGTCACGGTGGACGGCATGGAGACCCGGGACACGGCCATGGGCGAGATGGAGTTCCCGAGGCTCCGGGGTTGGCCCAACCAGGGGGTGGGCCGGATCAACCCGGACGGCACCAAGGGGGCGTGCACCTCGTGCCACACCCGCCACCGGTTCTCCATCGAGGAGGCCCGCGAGCCGGACGCCTGCGAGCAGTGCCACAAGGGGCCGGACGTGCCGGCCTACAAGGTGTACGAGGTCAGCAAGCACAACGCCGTGTACCAGACCGCCAAGGGATCCTGGAACCTGGAGGCGGTGCCCTGGGTGGTGGGACGGGACTTCACGGCGCCCACCTGCGCCACCTGCCACGCGAGCCTGGTGACCACTCCGGGGGGGGAGGTGCTGGCCCCCCGGACCCACGAGATGGCCGATCGGCTGCGCTACCGGCTGTTCGGGCTACCCTACGCCACGGCCCACCCCCGCTCCGGCGACACCACGGTGATCCGGAACCAGGCCGGGCTGGCCCTGCCGTCGGAGCTGACCGGGGAGCCGGCCGCCGCGTTCCTGATCGACGAGGCCGAGCAGGCCCGGCGGGAGGCCCGGATGCGCTCGGTGTGCTCGGGGTGCCACAGCGGCCAGTGGACGCGGGGCCACTTCGAGCGGCTGGCGAACACCGTCCGGACCACCAACGCGCTGACGCTGGAGGCCACCAAGATCCTGCTGCGGGCCTGGGAGTCCGGGCTGGCCCGGGGGCCCGGCCAGGGCGGGAACCCCTTCGACGAGGCCATCGAGAAGATGTGGGTGGAGCAGTGGCTGTTCTACGCGAACTCGACCCGGTTCGCCTCGGCCATGGCCGGTGCGGACTACGGCGTGTTCGCCAACGGGCGGTGGTACCTCCAGAAGAACCTCGCCCTCATGAAGGACTGGCTGGGGTTCCTGTCCCGCCCCGGCGTCCCGCCCGTTCCTGGCGAGCGGTGACCGGGGTTGGATCGAGGGGGCGGAAAGGGGTATGCTTCCGGGCCGCTTTCCCACGAGACGAAAGGGAGATCGACCCATGGCCCATGTCACCCGGATCAAGGTTCGGGGGTACCACCTGGATCTCTACGGACACGTCAACAACGCCCGGTACCTGGAGTTCCTCGAGGAGGGACGGTGGAGCTGGGTGGAGGAACGCGGAGACCTGGCCGGGTTCATGAAGGGGGGGTACGGGTTCTCCGTGGTGAACATCAACATCAACTACCGCCGGCCCGCCTTCCTGGGCGATGAGTTGGAGATCCTCACCTCCCTGAAGAGCCTGGGGAACCGCTCGGGCGTGGTCCGGCAGGTGGTGCGGATGGCCGGCACCGACACCGTGGTGGCCGAGGCGGACGTGACCTTCGTGGTGGTCTCGGCCAAGACCGGCCGGGCGGTGCCCCTGGAGGGCGAGGTGAGGGGGCTCCTGGCGGGGCTGGAGGCGGACCGCAGCGGCGAGGGGTAGGGGCTTCGGTCCGAAGGACGCCGGAGAAGGCGCTGGATGCGACGAAGGACGGGAAGACGGGAAGCGCCCCGAGGCCCCGGCCGGCAGGGGGGCTGGGCAGGCGATGGCTGCTGAGGCGTACGTTCTGGATGGGGCCAGGGAGGGGGATGCGGCTGCGGAGGCCGTGGCAGACGAGCTGCTCCGCCGGCTCGGGGACGCGGGGTGGCGGGCGGAGGCGGTCCGCCTTCGCGAGGTGGAGATCGCCCCGTGCATCGGATGCTTCGGCTGCTGGACGAAGACCCCGGGCCGGTGCTTCAGGGACGACGGGGCCGCCGAGGTGGCGCGGCGCGCGATCCGCAGCGGGCTGCTCGTGTACGTAACCCCGGTCACCTTCGGGGGTTACGCCTCTCCCCTCAAGAAGGCCCTGGACCGCATGATCTGCCTCGTCTCCCCCTTTTTCCGGGTGGTCGACGGTGAGGTGCACCACCGCCCCCGCTACCCCCGGTACCCCTGGCTCCTGGGCGTGGGGGTGGCCGAGGGGGAGGACGGGGAGCGCGACCGGGTGTTCGAAACCCTGGTCCACCGAAACGCGATCAACCTGCATGCGCAGCGGTGGGCCGCGGGGGTGGTGCGGAGCGACGCGCCGGAGGGCCGGCGCAGGGCCCACCTGGACGAGCTGGTCCGCCGCATGGGGGGGCCGCCGTGAGGCGGGCGCTTCTTCTGGTGGGCAGCCCCAAGGCCGGCGCCAGCACCTCCGGGTCGCTGGGGACCTACCTGCTGGAGCGGCTCGGGGAGCACGGCGTGGAGGGCGGGCAGAGGCGCGTGGGCGAGGTGCTTCGCGCCCCCGGGGGGCTCGACG
>JAADGT010000331.1 GCA_013152215.1 Deltaproteobacteria bacterium | reverse complement strand
GCTACCTCCCCCAAGAGGCCAGCGTGTTCCGGGGCCTCACGGTGCGCGACAACGTGTTCGGGGTGCTTGAGGCCCGGGGCGTGCCGCGGGCCGAGGCCGAGGAGCGCACCGAGGCGGTGCTCGAGGCCCTGTCGATCCGGCACCTGGAGGACCGCAAGGCTCATCTGCTGTCGGGAGGTGAGCGTCGCAGGGTGGAGATCGCCCGGGCCCTGGCCACGAACCCCGCGTTCATGCTGCTGGACGAGCCGTTCGCCGGCATCGATCCCATCGCCATCGCCGAGATCCGGGACCGGATATTGCAATTGAAAGCCTGGGGCATCGGTGTCATACTCACGGACCACAACGTCCGCGAAACCCTGGGCGTGTGCGACCGGGCGTACGTGGTGAACCGCGGAGAGCTCTTGGTGCACGGGACGCCCGACGAGGTGGCCCGGGACCCCCGGGCCCGATCCGTTTATCTGGGGGAGGATTTCGAGCTGGGTAGCCCGGAGGAACCGCCGGTGGGCAGCGAGTGAGCGGGCGACGCTCCGGTGCGAACCCCTTGGTCTCCTCTCAGGAAACGGTCTGGCCTCGCCGCCCAGCCCATCCGTGCAAGAAGGTGATATGGCCCTCGAGTTACGGCAGAACCTGAACCAGCAGTTGCGCCTGACCCAGGAGCTGGTGATGACCCCCCAGCTCCAGCAGGCGATCAAGCTTCTTCAGCTCTCCCGGCTCGAGTTGCTGGAGCGGGTCCGGGAGGAGATCGAGGAGAATCCGCTCCTGGAAGAGGTTCGGGAGGACGGGGCCTCCGAGGAGACGGCCCAGCCCGAGGCCGAGACCCCGGTCGCCGACCCCGCCCACGTGGGGGAGGATCCGGAGCCAGAGGAGGCGGCCCCGTCAGAACCGGAGATCGACTGGGAACAGTTCATCGCCCACTACGACGTCAACCCCACCCCCGACGCGCCCATCGACTTCCCCGAAGAGCGCCCGTCCTACGAGAACTACCTCACCCCCGAGACCACCCTGCAGGACCACCTGCTGTGGCAGCTGCGCCTGAGCCCCATCGAACGGGACGACCGCACCGTGGCCGAGCTGATCATCGGCAACGTGGACGAGGACGGCTACCTCCGGGCCACGGTGGAGGAGATCGCCCAGGTCGCGGACACCACCCCCGAGCACGTGGAACGGGTGCTGGGGGCGGTGCAGGAGTTCGACCCCCTTGGGGTGGCCTCCCGCAGCCTGGAGGAGTGCCTGCTGCGGCAGGTGCGGGAGCTCGACCTGGACCCCCTGGTGGAGCGGGTGATCCAGGAGGGGATGAAGGAGCTCGAGAACAAGAACTACAAGAGGCTGGCTGCCCGCCTGGGGGTCGAGTTCGAGGATGTGGTGGACGCGGCCCGGCAGATCTCCCAGCTCGAGCCCCGGCCCGGCCGGAACTTCGCCTCCACCGGGGTGGACTACGTGGTGCCCGACGTATACGTGGTGAAGGAGGGGGACGAGTACGTGGTGCGCCTGAACGACGAAGGGGTGCCCCGCCTCAGGATCTCCCGATACTACCAGCGGCTCCTGAAGGACGACCGGCCGGAGAGCCAGGAGGCGCGGGGGTACATCCAGGAGCGGATGCAGGCCGCCGTGTGGTTGATCAAGAGCATCCACCAGCGCCAGCAGACCCTGTACAAGGTGGCTTCGTCCATCGTGAAGTTCCAGCGTGAGTTCCTGGACAAGGGGGTGAACTACCTGCGGCCGTTGATCCTGCGAGACGTGGCCGACGACATCGGCATGCACGAGTCCACCGTGAGCCGGATCACGACCCACAAGTACATGCACACCCCCCAGGGGACCTTTGAGCTGAAGTTCTTCTTCTCGAGCGGCATCCAGAGCAGCGACGGCGAGGACCTGGCCAGCCGTAGCGTGAAGGCGCGGATCCGGGAGCTGATCAGCAAGGAGGATCCCCAGAAGCCGTTGAGCGACCTGGAGATCGCGCGACAGCTGGCCCAGCGGTGGGGCTTGAAGATCGCCCGCCGGACGGTGAGCAAGTACCGGGAGAGCATGGGCATCCTGCCGTCGTCGTCGAGAAAGAGGTACTTCTAAGCCTCCGGTGTCGTGTCCCCCGAGGAAGCCCCTCCAGGCCCCGGCGGGGCCCCAACAACGGGAAGGGTAACCTTCGTTGGCCCGGGGCCATTGCCGGCGGCGGGACATGGGGTTCAGGAGCCAGAATTCAGGGGACAGAAGCCAGACAGAAAAAGGCAAAGGCACTGTGGCCACAGCGGCGTCGTGGGACCACACCTGTCCACTGACATCTGTCCTCTGACCCCTGGTCTCCATGCCCCCGAATCCTTGGCGGTGGGGCCCAGGAGCCGCCCGGCCGCCTAGCTGCCCAGCCGCCCAGCGGGCCGAAGGCCCCCGACCGACGACCAACGACCGAAGTTACTGGGAAGGGCAGATCGGCCAAAATTGACACCTCCGGGGGCCTTTGTTAGGCTCCCGCGCTTGCCTTTCGTGACCCCTGTAGGAGGATCCGAATGAACCTCAACATCACGTTTCGCCATGCGGAACCGTCCGACGCGCTGAAGCAGTACGCCACCGAGAAGGTCCAGCGGCTCCACAAGTACTTCGACGGCATCGTGGACGGCCACGTGGTCCTCACGGCCGAAAAGATTCGGCACCTGGCCGAGGTGACGCTTCACGCCAACGGCACCCGCATCCACGCCAAGGAGGAGAGCACCGACTTTTACAGCGCGGTGGACAACGTGGTGGACAAGCTGGAGCGCCAGCTCAAGCGCTACAAAGAGAAGCTCAAGAGGCACAAGCCGATCCGGGCCCGGGAGGCGCGGGCCATTCAGGAGCGGGTGCTCGCCTTCGTGGCGGTGGAGGGCGAGGAGGAGGGCGAGGAGCCGACCGGTCCGCGGGTGATCCAGACCGAGCACTATACCAGCCAGCCCCTGAGCGTGGAGGACGCGGTCATGGAGATGGACCTCACGGACCGCGCGTTCCTCGTGTTCACGGACGAGGACGGCCAGGTCAAGGTGCTCTACCGGCGAGACGACGGCAACTACGGCCTGATCGAGCCGGCCTGATCCGGGCCGGAGACGGGTGGACACGGGGGGCCCAGTCGGGAGGCGGTTCGAATGAATTTGCTCGAGTTTCTGCCCAGGGAGCGCATCCTTCCCCACCTGAAGGCGCGGGACAAGGAGGGCGTGCTGGCCGAGCTGGTGGAGGTGCTGGTAGCGGAGCACAAGGTGCGCGACGGGCGCCAGGCGGTCCAGGTGCTCCTGGACCGGGAGAGGCTGGGCAGCACCGGGATCGGTGAGGGCATCGCCATCCCCCACGGCAAGCTCCGGGACCTGGACGAGCTGGTGGCGGTGTTCGGCCGCAGCCCCGAGGGGGTGGAGTTCGACAGCATGGACGGGGCCCCGGTCCACCTGTTCTTCCTGCTGATGGCTCCGGAGAACTCGGCCAGCACCCACCTGAAGGCTCTCGCCCGCATCTCCCGGCTCCTCAAGGACCGGTCCTTCCGCGAAGAACTCCTCCAGGCGGGTTCCCAGGAGGAGCTCTACGAGATCATCGCCCGTGAGGACGAGAAGTACTGAGGGGGCCCAGCCCTTCCTCACGGTGTCCGACCTCCTGGCCGACGCCGCGGGCTACCGGCTCGATCTGGAGCTTCTGGCCGGGGCCGCGGGCGTGGACCGGGAGATCCGCGTGCCCCGGATCCAGAAACCCGGCCTCGCCCTCGCCGGATACGTGGCGCAGATCCGGTCCCACCGCGTGCAGATCCTCGGGGAGACCGAGCTGGCGTACCTGGCCACGCTCGACCCGGCCACGGCCCGGGCCAACGTGGCCCGGGTGTTCGAGGCGGGGGCGGCGTGCTTCGTGGTCACCAAGGGCCTGGAGCCCCCGGAGTACGTGGCCGGCCACGCCGACCGGACCCGCACCCCCTTGCTCCGTACCGGCCTGCGCAGCTCCGTTTTCATCGACCGGGTCGACCGGTTCCTGGCCGACCGCCTGGCGCCCCGCGTCCGCATCCATGGGGTCTTGATCGACGTCATGGAGGTGGGGATCCTGCTCAAGGGGGAGAGCGGCATCGGAAAGAGCGAGTGCGCCCTGGACCTGGTCCGACGGGGCCACCGGCTGGTGGCGGACGACGTGGTGGAGATCCGCCGGTACGCCCCCTTCCGGCTGGTGGGCACCGGCCTCGATCTGATCCGGTACCACATCGAGATCCGTGGGATCGGCATCCTGGACATCCGCGAGCTGTTCGGCATCACCTCGGTACGGGACGAGAAGGAGGTGGAGCTGGTGGTCGAACTCGTGCCGTGGCGCGAAGGCGAGGCCTACGAGCGGCTCGGGCTTGAGGAGCGGACCCAGCCGATCCTGGGGGTGGAGGTGCCGTACCTGCGGATCCCGGTGGCGCCGGGCCGGAGCATCGCGTCGGTGGTGGAGGTGGCCGCCCGGAACCACCTGCTCCGGCGTATGGGGCATCATTCCGCCATCCGGCTGGCCGAGCGCCTGGATGCGGCTCTTCGGGAGGAGCCGTGAACCGGGTCCGGCTGGTCGTGGTCACGGGGCTGTCGGGCTCCGGCAAGTCCTCGGCCCTCCGCGCCCTGGAGGACCTGGGCTTTTTCTGCGTGGACAACCTGCCCGCGCGGCTTTTGGTGCGGTTCCTGGAGCTCAGCGTCCTGGCCGGGGGCGAGATCCACAAGGTGGCCGTGGGGATGGATCTACGGGAGCCCCACTTCCTGGAGGACTACCGCCAGGCGTTTCAGGAGGCCGAGCGCCTAGGGATCCGCACCGAGGTGCTCTACCTGGAGGCGAGCGACGAGGTGCTGGTGCGCCGGTTCAGCGAGACCCGGCGGCGCCACCCCTTGGCCCGGGACGGGTCGCTGGCCGAGGGGATCGCGCGGGAGCGCCGCCTGTTCCAGGAGATCAAGGGCGCGGCCGATCGGGTGATCGACACCTCGGGCATGAACGTGCACGACCTGAAGCGGGCGGTATGGAGCTACTTCCGGGCCGGCCCGGAGGACCGCACCCTCCAGGTGAACCTCCTGAGCTTCGGGTACCGGTACGGCATCCCCCACGAGGCGGACATCTTGCTGGACGTACGGTTCCTGCCGAATCCCTACTTCGTGCCGGCCCTGAAGGGCCGCACGGGCCGGGAGGCAGCGGTGCAGGATCACGTGCTCTCCTCCGAGCAGGCCCAGGAGTTCCTTCGGCGGTTCCTGGACCTGTTGGAATACCTGGTGCCCCTGTACGAGCAGGAGGGGAAGACCTCGCTGACCGTGGCCATCGGGTGCACGGGGGGCAAGCACCGCTCGGTGAGCCTGGTGGAGGAGCTCGGCCGGCGGCTTCGGGCGGAGGGCCGGGCCGTCCGGGTCCTGCACCGGGACGTGGAGCGTTGACGGCCGTGGCGCCGCGACCCGGTTTCCGGGGGAAGCTTCCCCCGGCCCCTGGCGGGCCCGAGGGCATGGGGCCTGCGGTTCAGGAGCCAGAAGACGGAATTCAGAGGACAGGTTGCAACGTCGGATGCAGGAGCGCACCTGTGGTCTTTTCCTGTCTCCGGTCCTCTGAATTCCGGTCCCTGAAACCCATGTCCCCCCGGACCATGAGGCGGAGGCAAAGAGGCATGGTGATGCCTAGAGCATGTGGGAATCCGGGAGGTTTTCAAGCCTCCCAGCTTTCTAGCTTTCCAGCCTTCTAGCGGGCCGAAGGCCCCAAACCGACGACCAACGACTGACGACCAACGACCGAAGTTACTGAGAAGATGATCGGGATCGTGGTGGTGGCTCATCAGGATCTGGCCGAGGCCCTGGTGCGGGCGGCGGAGGGAATCGCCGGCCCGCTGCCCGGGGTGTACGCGGTGGCGTTGAGCTATCAGGACCCGACCGACGCCGCTCGGCGGCGGCTGGAGAAGGTCGTGCGCCGGGCGGACACGGGCGAGGGCGTGTTGGTGCTCACCGACATGTTTGGCGGAACCCCCACCAACCTGAGCCTGCCGTTCCTGGAGCCCGGCCGGGTCGAGGTGCTCACCGGAGTCAACCTGCCGGTGCTCCTGAAGGCGCACTCGGCCCGGGCGGACACGGACGTGGCCGGCCTGGCCCGGCAGCTTCGGGAGTACGGCCTGCGCAGCTTCGTGCTGGCCAGCGAGCTCTGGAACGCGCGCCCCGGAGAGGGGCCGCGATGAGCGTGCTGCTCGCCCGGGTGGACAACCGCCTGGTGCACGGCCAGGTTCTCGAGGCCTGGGTGCCGTACCTGGAGGCCGACCTGATCGTGGTGGTGGGCGGCGAGGAGAGCCGGGACCCGTTTCGACGAAGCCTGTTCCAGGCGCTGAGCACCCCCCAGGTGAAGGTGGAGGTGGTGGCCCCCGAGGAGGCCCCCACCTTGGTGGAGCGGGAGCAGGCCCACCGGATCCTCCTGCTCTTTCCGGACGTGGACGCCGCCTGGAAGGCGTTCCGGGCGGGGCTTCGGTTCGAGCGCCTGAACCTGGGCAACGTGCACCCCCGGGAGGGGGGGCACCGGGTCACGCGGACGGTGTACCTGACCACCGAGGACGAGGAAGAGCTGCGGGATCTACGGGCCCATGGAGTACGGCTCGAGGCACGGGCACTCCCCACGGACGCGAGCCCCCACCCGGACGCGTTCCTCGGCCCAGGAGGCTCCGACCGGTGATCCAGGACTGGTTGCTCCTGGCTCTGCTGGGCGGGCTGGCGTTCGTGGACCGCACGGCAGCGGTCCAGTCCATGGTGTCTCGGCCCCTGGTCACTGGGGCGGTGGCCGGGTGGCTTCTGGGAAGACCCGAGGCGGGCCTTCTGGTGGGCGCCCTGCTGGAGTTCTTCTGGCTGTACGAGCTGCCGGTGGGCGCGGCCGTGCCGCCGGACGAGGCCGGAGCCGGCCTGGCGGCCGCAGTGGTGGCTGCCTCGATGCCCGACGCCGCAGACCTGTGGGCCCGGCTGGGGGCCGGTGGGATGGCCGGTCTGGCGGCCGGCC
>JAADGT010000130.1 GCA_013152215.1 Deltaproteobacteria bacterium | reverse complement strand
CCGGACCGAGTCCGGCCCACGCCAACCCGGCCCCCACCACCCCGAGTCCACCCGCCACCCACGCCGCGACGGGCCACCGGCTACGCCCCATGGCCGCACTCCCTTCGTCATTCGTGCCCATTTCGATTTCGGTTCGGCCGTTTGGGGCTTGGGCTTGAGACGAGGGGAGGCTCGGACCTCCAGAACCGCTCCTCCAACCGGTCCAGAAGCGGCGCAAGGGTGTCGGGTCGCCGGGCGCTGACCGCCACTCCGCCCCATTGGGTCGCCAGGCGCTCGGCCACGCCAGGGGCCAGGAGATCCGCCTTGTTGAACACCCGCAGCACGGGTTTGTCGCCCAGGTCCAGCTCGCGGAGCAACCGCTCCACTGCGCGGATCTGCTCCTCGAACGCCGGGTTGGCGGCATCGACCACGTGCAGCAGCAGGTCCGCGTCCTCGAGCTCCTCCAGGGTCGCCCGGAACGCGCCCACCAACCCCTCGGGCAGGTCCCGCAGGAACCCGACGGTGTCGGTGATGATCACTTCGCGCTCCCGGGGAAAGCGAAGCCGACGGGTCGCCGTGTCGAGGGTGGCAAACAACAGGTCCTCGGTCAACACCCGGGAACGGGTCAGGGCGTTGAGCAGGGTGCTCTTGCCGGCGTTGGTGTACCCCACGATGCTCACGATGGGCACGCCCGCCCTCACCCTTCTGCGCCGGCGTTGGGTGCGGCCGCGGGCCATAGCCTCGAGCCTCCTCTCCAGATGCGCGATCCGGTCGCGCACCCGGCGACGGTCCACCTCCAGCTTCGTCTCGCCGGGGCCCCTGCCGCCGATCCCGCCGGTGAGCCGGCTCATGGCCAGCCCCTTCCCCCGAAGCCGGGGCAGGATGTACCGGAGCTGGGCCAGCTCCACCTGCACCTTGCCGTCGGGGGTGTGGGCCCGCCGGGCGAAGATGTCGAGGATGAGCTGGGTGCGGTCGATCACCCGGATGTCGGCCAGTTCCGCGATGGCCTGGGCCTGGGCTGGCGACAGCTCCTGGTCGAACACGAGGAGGTCAGCGCCTTTCTGCAGGGCCGAGGCCACCACGTCCCGCAGCCGCCCCTCGCCCAGGAGGTACCGGGGGTTGATCCGGCGGGGGCGCTGGACCACGGTCTCCAGGGGCTCGACCCCGGCGGTGCGGCACAGGTCCGTGAGCTCCCTCATCCGGCCCTCCACCTCGTGCCGGGGCAGGGTGGAGACGTGGATCAGGATGGCCCGGTCCGTGGCCCTGCGCAGGTCCACCCCCCGGCTCTGCTGGCTGGCGATCTCCTCTTCGAGGGCGCGGATGAACTCCCCGAACTGCAGGGACAGGGCGTAGAAGTCCACCGGCGGCAAGACGCGGTGGGTCTCTCCCCGGGGGTTGGGAGGCAGGAGGTGGGCCAGGCGCACCGTGCCGGGACGCCCCTCCGCCGTGACCTCGACGGCGGCCATGGCGTCGAGCCTCAGCAAGGTGAGGTCGGCGAGGTCGTCGTCGTTCAGGGGCTCCCCACGCAGGTGGGTGTGAACGCACCGAACCCCCCGTAGCTTTCCCCTGCCGAGGCCGTGACGAGACAGGTCCGGGATCAGGATGCCCGCCTCGTCCCCCACGACCACGTGGAGCACGGTGCCCTTGCGGTCCACGAGCACCCCCACCTGCCGGCCGGTCTCCCGGCTCAGGTGGGTCATCCGGGCGGCCAGTTCGGCGGTGATCAGATCCTCGTGGGGGATCCGTCGCCGGTACAGCCTCTCCAGCGCGCGGATCTGGCTGGGCTTGAGACCCGTGAGATTTCCTTGGACCTGCGGGATGGGGGACCTCCTCCCTGGGGCGACGACGTACGACGGCTCGGGCCGGCGCCCACCGTGCCGGCCGATCCCGCCTCATGCGCCCAAGTCTATCACCCTCCCCCCTCCTCCAGGAAGCGGACCCACTCGTCCATCCCCTGCCCGGTCCGGGCCGACACCACGAACACGCGGAGCCGGGGGTTCACGGACCTGGCGTTGCGAACCAGCAGGTCCAGATCGAACTCCAGGTGGGGGAGCAGGTCGGCCTTGGTGACCACCACCACCGAGGCCGCGTGGAACAGCGCCGGGTACTTCACCGGCTTGTCTTCGCCCTCGGTCACGCTGACCAGGGCCACCTTGTCGTCCTCGCCCAGGTCGTAGGAGGCCGGGCACACCAGGTTGCCGACGTTCTCGATCACCAGCAGATCCAAGGGAGCCGGGTGGCGATCCCGAAGGGCGGCGAACGCCCGGCGCACCATGGCCGCGTCCAGGTGGCAGGCACCGCCCGTCACCACGGCCTCCACGGGTACCCCCGTGGCAGCCACCCGCACCGCGTCGTTCTCGGTCTGCACGTCCCCCTCGATCACCCCGACCCGGATCCGGCCGGCCAGACGGGCCAGGGTGGCCACCAGCAAGGTGGTCTTGCCGGTGCCCGGGCTCGAGATCAGGTTGATCGCCCGCCGGACCCCCGCGTCCCGAAACATCTGCCGATTTGCCGTAGCAAGTGCGTCGTTACGAGCCAAAACCTTCTGTTCCACTCGAAGTTCGCTCATGCGTCCTCCACGTCCAGCTCCTTCAACAGGAGCTCGTCCCCGGCCACCAGCTCGGCCCCCTCCTGCCCGCACCTCGGGCAGGGGTCGAAGTATCCGGACGCGCCGAACCGGGTTCCGCAGCCCCCGCATTCGAACTCGGCCTCCCGCACCTCGATCTCGACGGCGGCGGAGCCCAGCATCTCGCCCTCCCGCAGGGTTTCGAGTGCGAACCGAAGGGTTTCGGGCTCCACGCCCGACCACCGGCCCACGACCACCTTCAGCCGGACGATCCGTCGAGCCCCTTCCCTCTCCGCGGTCTCCCGGGCCAGGCGAAGCACTTCCATGGCGATGCCGGTCTCGTGCATGGGTAACCTTGTGGGCCTACGGCCCGCTTGAAGGCTGGAAGGCTTGAAGGCTGGAAAGCTGGGAGGCTAGAAAGCTCGGAGGCTGGGAAGACCTCCCAACGTCAACCGTCCTAACGTCCCAACGTCCAAGCACCTTCGGTCGTCGGTTCATTCTCGTCGGTCGGGACGGCGCCCGCGCGACCGCCAAAGCTTCGGAGACACTGGGGCGGCAGGGAGGCCCTTATAGGGGCGGAGCGCGCTGGGTGTCAAACGTTCCCCGGGTTTTCCGCCTGCCGCGGCTTGTGGTACTAATCGCAGCGGGGGATTCGTCGCGGCCTGGAGGCCGCTCCCACATAACGCGAGTGGCCGGACGTGAACACGGAACGCTTTCTAGCCTTCTAGCTCTCCAGCTTTCTAGCCTCTTAACCTTATTAACCTTCCCACCCAGCGGGCCGAAGGCCCGCCCTTCGGAGGAACCCCATGGCCGACATCAAGAAGATGTACCGCACGGTGATGGACGACCATTTCCCGGACCGGTTGACCATCACCTTCGGCGACCAGACCCTGGTGTACCGGAAGCGCTCTTGGAAGCTCCCCGACCCCTCCGGCGAGCTGGTGGAGAAGGGCCTCCGGTACGGCGAGAACCCGGGGCAGGAGGCTGCCCTCTACGAGCTCGTTGGGGGCAACCTCACCCTGGGAGAGTGCCGGTTCATCGAGCCGGGGTGGGGGCTCGTATCGGCCCTGGCCGAGGAGCACATGATCCAGGCCGGCAAGCATCCCGGGAAGATCAACCTCACCGACGTGGACAACGGCCTGAACATCCTGCGCTACCTGATGGAGCGGCCGACCGCGGTGATCCTCAAGCACAACAATCCCTGCGGGGCGGCCGAGGCCGACGATCTGGAGACCGCCTTCCGCCGGGCGTTCCGGGCCGACCGGATCGCCGCCTTCGGTGGCGCGGTGGTGCTGAACCGCCCGCTGGACCGGGCCACGGCCGAGGCCGTGGTGGAGCAGTACCTGGAGGTGGTGGCCGCGCCCGACTATGAAGAGGGCGTGGTGGACGTGCTGCGGCGCCGCAAGGATCTCCGGATCCTCGCTATCCCCCGCATGGACCGCCTGGCGCAGTACCGGGACCGCCGGTTCGTGGACTTCAAGAGCCTGATCGACGGCGGCCTGATCGTGCAGCAGTCCCCTTTGAACGCCGTGCAGAGCCCCTCGGACTTCCAGCCCGCCGTGGCCCAGCGGGACGGCCGGGAGGTGCGGGTCGTCCGGGCCCCCACGGCCGAGGAGCTTGAGGACCTGTTCTTCGGCTGGTGCGTGGAGCAGGGGGTGACCTCCAACTCGGTGCTGTACGTGAAGGACCGGTGCACGGTGGGCATCGGCACGGGCGAGCAGGACCGGGTCGGGGTGGCCGAGATCGCCGTGTTCAAGGCCTACACCAAGTACGCGGACGCCCTGTGTTACGACCGTCACGGTCTGCCCCTGAAGGAGCTGGAGCTCCGGGTGGAGCGGGGCCAGGCCGATCCCGCGGCCCTGGAGGAGATCCGCGAGGAGACCCGAAAGGCCAAGGGAGGACTCATCGGGTCCGCCATGATCAGCGACGCGTTCTTCCCGTTTCGCGACGGGGTGGACGTGGGGCTCCGGGAAGGGGTCACCGCCGTGTGTCAGCCGGGCGGGGCCAACCGGGACTGGGAGGTGATCGAGGCGGTGAACGAGGCCGGCGCCACGATGGTGTTCACCGGCCAGAGGTGCTTCAAGCACTGAGCAGGTCCCGTTGCTCGCGGGCAGGAGACTAGTGTAGCGTTTCCGAAATCTCGTATTTTTCCCAGGGGGTGGGGCTGGGGGCCCCTCCTTCGCTGAACGGCCTCGCAGGGGCCGCCTCGGCGC
>JAADGT010000209.1 GCA_013152215.1 Deltaproteobacteria bacterium | reverse complement strand
AAACGGAACACTACGCCCCGCCGGCCTGGCTCCTGAGCTCTGTCCGCCGGCACGGACGCGTGTTGCCCCTGGGCCGGGGCCTGTGGCAAAGTGGGCCGCCGTATTTTCGTCCGCCTTGCCCGCGAAAGGAGCGTCGTTCCCCATGAAGATCCTCCTCGTGGTGGGTGCCCGGCCCAACTTCATGAAGATCGCCCCCATCGTCCGCGCGATCCGCTCCTGGAACGAGGCCCACCCCGACCGGCTCATCGAGCACCGCCTCGTGCACACCGGCCAGCACTACGACGAGCGCATGTACAAGGCGTTCTTCGAGGATCTCCAGATCCCGCCGCCCGATGTGGACCTGGAGGTGGGCTCCGGGTCCCACACCTTTCAGACGGCCCACGTGATGCTTCGGTTCGAGAAGGTGTGCGAGGCCGAGCGGCCCGACTGGGTGTTGGTGGTGGGCGACGTGAACTCCACCATGGCCGCGAGCCTGGTGGCGGTGAAGATGGGCATCCGGGTGTGCCACGTGGAGGCCGGGCTCCGGAGCCGCGACCGCACCATGCCCGAGGAGATCAACCGCCTGGTCACCGATGCCGTGGCCGACCTGCTGTTCACCACCAGCCGCGACGCCGACGAGAACCTGAAGGCCGAGGGCGTGCCGCCGGAGAAGATCCGGTTCGTGGGCAACGTGATGATCGACACCCTGCTCGCCCAGGTCCGCAGGCTGCCGGACCTGGGGCTCCGGCCGCTGGTGGCCCCGGGCCAACGGTACGGCGTCCTGACCCTTCACCGCCCCAGCAACGTGGACCGGCGCGAGGTCCTCACCCGGCTCCTGGACGCCATCGAAGAGGTGGCCCGGGACCTGCCCATCGTGTTCCCGATCCACCCCCGCACCCGGAAGATGGCCCGGGAGTTCGGGATCGACAGCGGGTTCCGGCCCCTTCCCGAGCCGGAGCGGCGGCTCGATCCAGGGCTGTACGTCACCGAACCGCTGGGCTACCTGGACTTCCTGAACCTCTGGAAGGATGCGGCCCTGGTGCTGACCGACTCGGGTGGGCTCCAGGAGGAGACCACGGCCCTGGGCATCCCGTGCCTGACCCTGCGGGAGAACACGGAGCGGCCGGTCACGATCTGGGAGGGGACCAACACCCTGGTGGGCACGGACCCGGAGGCCATCAAGACCGAGGCCCGCAAGGCCCTGGACGGCCGGGGCAAGGCCGGCCGCGTGCCGGAGCTGTGGGACGGGAAGGCCGCCGAGCGGATCGTGGCGGCGTTGATGGAAGAGGGGCCGGAAGGCTAGCCCCTACCCCACCTTGGCCAGCTCCAGCCGGCCGGCCCACCGATCCTGCAGGGCCTCGCGGAGGGCGGGGTAGCGGCCGGCCCGCAGGCCCGGGTCCTCGGCGAGCACCCGGGCGGCCAGGTCCCGGGCCACCTGCAGCAGGGGGCCGTCGCGGAGGATGTTGCCGATGCGGAAGTCCGGCAACCCGGACTGGCGGGTGCCCAGCAGGTCGCCCGGCCCCCGGATGCGCAGGTCCTCCTCCGCGATCCGAAACCCATCGGAGGTGGACGCGAGCACCCGCAGCCGCTCCCACCCGTCCCGCCCGGCCTCCCGGCCGGCCACCAGCAGGCAGTAGGACCGCTCCGCCCCCCGGCCCACCCGGCCCCGCAGTTGATGCAGCTGGGCCAGCCCGAACCGCTCGGCGTGCTCCACCACCATGACCGTGGCGTTGGGCACGTCGATCCCCACCTCGATCACGGTGGTGGACACCAGCACCTGGATCTCGCCGGCCGCGAAGGCGGCCATGACCGCTTCTTTCTCGTCGGCCCGCATGCGCCCGTGCAGGAGCCCCACCTTCAGGTCGGGGAACACCTCGCCCTGGAAGTGCTCGGCCATGGTGGTGGCCGCGCGGAGGTCCAGGGCCTCGCTCTCCTCCACCAGGGGGTACACCAAATAGGCCTGGCGCCCCCGGCCCACCTGCTCGCGGACAAAGGCATACACCTTGGGCAGGTCGCGCTCCCGCACCACCCGGGTCACGATGGGCTGGCGGCCCGGGGGCAGCTCGTCGATCACGGAGAGATCCAGGTCCCCGTACACGGTGAGCGATAGGCTCCGGGGGATCGGCGTGGCGGTCATCACCAGCAGGTCGGGGTTGCGGCCCTTCTTGAGAAGGCCCGCCCGCTGGAGCACCCCGAACCGGTGCTGCTCGTCCACCACCACGAGCCCCAACCGATGGAACTCCACCGGGTCCTGGATGAGGGCGTGGGTCCCCACCACGATGGGCAGGGCACCGGTGCGCAGGGCTTCGAGAACCTCCTCGCGCTCGGCCCGGGGCGTGGAGCTGGTCAGGCACCCCACCTCCACCCCGATGGGCCGGCACATCCGCTTCAGATTGAGGGCATGCTGCTCGGCCAGGATCTCGGTGGGGGCCATGATCGCCGTCTGGAAGCCCGACTCCACGGCCATGAGCGCGCTCAGGAGGGCCACCAGGGTCTTGCCGCTGCCCACGTCGCCCTGGAGCAGCCGGTG
Source organism: Deltaproteobacteria bacterium (assembly GCA_013152215.1). Taxonomy (GTDB): domain Bacteria; phylum Desulfobacterota; class Deferrisomatia; order Deferrisomatales; family Deferrisomataceae; genus Deferrisoma. The sequence continues at coordinate 3,176 of JAADGT010000209.1, read as the reverse complement.
CATGGGCCGGGGCGCCTCCATGTCGCGCCGGATCTCCCCCAGCACCCGGCGCTGGGAACGGGTGAGGCGGAACGGCAGGGTGTCGAGCAAGGGCTTGATCAGCCGAAAGTCCGGCCGAAAGGCGATCCCCTCCACCGGGCCCTGCCCCTCCCGACGGAGCAGGAGCCCCAGCTGGAGGAAGAAGAACTCCTCCAGCACCAAGGCCTTGCGGTGTCGGGCCACCCACCGGGGCAGGCCCGGCCCCCCTCGGCTGGGGAAGTGGACCTCCTGGAACGCTCGGGCCATGGGGGGGAGACCGAGCTCGTCGGCCAGGTGGGGAGGGATCAGGTCGACCACCGCGGGGAGCGCCTGGGCCAGGGCGGCCTCGAGGATTCGGCGGAGGGCCTTGGGGTGGACCCCGTCCACCTCGGAGTACACGGGCACCACCCGCTCGAACCCGGCCGGGTCGCGATCGTCCTCCAGGGGCTCGAGCTCGGGGTGGTGGATCTCGGCCCGGCCCTGGAACATCCGTACGGTGCCGGAGCCCGCCACCTCGGTCCCCGGCCGGTACCGGGCCTGCAGCCACCCGAAGTTTCCCCGGAACCACTTGAGGGTGACCCAGCCGGTGCCGTCGGTGAGCCGGGCCTCCAGCACCCGGCGGCGATGGTAGTCGCGGACCCCGATCGACTCGATCCGGCCCCGGAAGGCCACGGTGTCGCCCGGCACGAGCCGGTGGAGCGGGGCCGGGTGCGTGCGGTCCTCGTGGCGCAGGGGCAGAAACACCAACGCGTCGCCCAGGGTCCGAAGCCCCTTGCGCGCCAGCTTCTCCGCCACCTTCGGCCCCACCCCCCTCACGCCGGTGAGCGGGGTGGCGAGCACCGAGCGCATGTGGCGGTACGAGGCGAGGTCGGCGTCACGGCGCACCCGGTCAGAACCTCCAGGCCTCGATCTGCTCCTCGGCCGCCCGCGCGGCCCGAACGCTCTCGGGCAGGTCGTCCGGAGCCGGGCCCACCCCCACCTCGTGCTCGGGGCCGGCCTTCGGGCAGTACCGCAGCAGCACACCGGCCGCCAAGGGCAGGTCATCTGGGGTCCGGAGCCGCACCAGCCCCAGCGGCCCCGGCACCTCCCGGGCCTTCAGGAACCGGTCGCCGGGCCGCGCCATCCCGGCCACCGCCCGGTTCTCCCCCTGGTTCCGACCCAGGGTCAGCCAGCTTCCTCCGGGCAGCCGGAACGGCCGGCCAGCCAGCAGGAGCCGCACGTCCTCGCTGGAGCGCTCGTCGGCCGGCACCTCCTCGAAGTACCTGCGCACCCGGTTCGCCAGGGTGGGATCGGTGAGGTAGCACCCCCCCGCCGGGCTCGGATACTCGGTGATCCCCAACCGCTCGGCCAGCTCCATCTGGGGCTTCCGGGACCGACCCCGGAATCCGAACAGCCTCTTCCGGTCCACCCACCCGTGACGCTCCGGCGCCGTGATCGGCATCAGCTGGGCCGAGAGCGGCCGCAGGATGATGTCCCGGGCGCCCGACTGGCGGGCCACGGCGTTCATGGCGTCCCGGCGCTGGCTCATGGGCCGCTGCCCCAACACCTCGCCCGTGATCAGGAACCGCGCCCCCTCCTGGCGCATGATCTCCAAGGCCTTGCGCACCAGGAAGATCTTGCAGTCGATGCACGGGTTGAAGTTCTTGCCGTACCCGTAGCGGGGGTTGGCCAGGACGTCCATGTACTCGTCCGACACGTCCACCACCCGGGCGTTCAAGCCGTACTTCTCCCGGAAGAACGCCTCCACCTCGGCCTCGCGGCCCCGCTTGTGCCCCCCGAAGAACGGGGTGATGAAGTGGAGGGCCAGCACCTCCACCCCCTGGTCCTGCACCACCCGGGTGGCCAGGATGGAGTCGAGCCCCCCGGACAGGAGGCTCACCGCCCTGACCGGCCCCTCGGGGGCCGGGCTCGTTTCGTTTCGCTCGTCGGTCAAGGTTTCGTCTCGCTGATCGATGTGATGAGCCCGGCGGCTCACTGTGAACCTGGCGGATACCAATTCCAACGAAAAAGTATCGCCAGGTCCGTACCCCTTTCCCCTTGGGGAGTACGGGGTGGGGGTCTGGTGGAGCGCCGGGTGCGGCCCCTTGGCTCGCCGCGCCCCCGCACGTCCGCCCCGTCACCGGCGCCCGAGGGTTCCGCTATCTTCGCCTGGACCGACGGGCTGGCAACGGGCATGAGACGGCGCGGCGATCGGATGCCGCACTCGCGCCCGGCCGGAACCAGGCCCCCACCCCGTACCCTGGCAATACATTTGAAGGTCTGATTAACCCGGCGGATAAACAGGCGCTATCGTTCCCTGCTCGGCGGGGCAAGCGCACCCGCTTCTCCGCCGCCTCAACAGCCTTCCGGCGTCTTCCCCTTCCACGCCCGGATCGTGGCCTCGAGCAACCCCCTCCCTTCGGCCGCGTTCCGGCCGACCTGGGCCAGCACGTCCCCGTGGCTCACCGGGGCGTCCGAGACCCCGGCCGCGGGGTTCGCCACCCGGGCCCAGGCCACCACGTCGAGGCCCAGGAACCGGGCCCACACCGCCTCGGGCACCACCGACATCCCAACCACCCGAGCCCCCTGAGCCCGGGCCCACCGAACTTCGGCCGGCGTCTCGTAGGTGGGGCCGGCAAACGCCGCGTACACCCCCCGGGCCGTGGGAACCCCCGGGGTCCGGGCCAACGCCGGCCACAGATCGGTGCGGTACACCCCCGTCAGGTCCACGAACGCGGGGGTCCGGTCCGGGAACCGCACCCCTTCCAAGGGGTTGCGGCCCATATTGTTCACGTGGTCGGCCACGAACACCCAGGTGCCGGGCTGGAGTTCCGGGTCCACGGAGCCGGCCGCGGCGAACAGCACCACCAGCCTGGCCCCCAACCGCCGGGCCAGGCGGATCGGGAACGCGGCCTGGACCGGGGAGATCCCCTCGTACAGGTGACGCCGCCCCTGGAACACCACGACCGGCCTCTGCGCCACCCGCGCGATCCCGACCCTTCCCGCATGGCCCGGCACCCCGCAGGACGACAGTCCGGGCACCCGGGCGAAGGGAACGGATCGCTCCAGGGGCCCCGCCACCTCCCCCAGCCCCGACCCCAGCACCACGGCCACGTCGGCCCGGAACGCGGGCCCCAAGGCCCTGGCCGCGGCCGCGGCCAACGGGTCGCCGGACCAAC
>JAADGT010000001.1 GCA_013152215.1 Deltaproteobacteria bacterium | reverse complement strand
CTCGCGCCCTTGCGCTTCCCTTCCCTCGTCGTGACCTACTCGGGGGAGGACTTTCACCTCCAAGCCAGTGCCCATGCCGGGCGTACGAAAAGCCGGGGAGGCCCATAGGCCTCCCCGGTCGTCTCCGGCCTGCGGCTCAGGGGGCCGCCGGGGTCCACAACATCCATAGATCCAACACCGCCCTCCCGTCGGGGAGAAGAACCACGGAGAACGACTCCGTCTCCCCTGCGGTGGACGCCGGATCGGACGAGGTGGCGACCACCGTGGTCAACGTGGTGCCGTCGGCCGACAAGCTCCAGGTTCCCGTCTCGGACCAGGTCGAACCGTCGAACGGATCCGTGCCGCTTACCTGGTACGTGCCGTCGCTGTTGAACACGGCAGTCTCGAAAACGATCGTTCCGCTCGGATCGAGGTTTTCCCAGGTGCCCACCAAATCGGACTCCGAGGACGGCGGGGCAGCACCGGGGCTGGCCGGATCGGTCGGGTCGAAGCTCAGACCCACCTCCAGACCGTCACCCACGCCGTCGCCGTCGGTGTCGGGGTTGTCGAAGGCCGTGCCGGTCTCCACGGTCTCCACCCGGTTCGGAAGCCCGTCGTGGTCGCCATCGATCACATCGAGGATGGCGGCAAAGTAGTCTTCCGTCAGGTCGGCCAGGGAGCCCATACCGCCCGTATTGTTCGCGATGGCAGCCTCCAGCGCCAACGGGCTCGCGTTTGCGATGGTGGTCTGATCCAACGAGCCGTGGCAACTGGCGCAGTTGGTGTCGTACAGGGCCGCGCCGTCCGGAATCGTCGGCGTCTCACCCTCGGCCGGCGGCTCGCAGGCATCACCCACGCCGTTCAGGTCGATGTCCTCCTGGCCGGGGTTGTACGCCTCCGGACAGTTGTCCTGCTCGTCCAGAATGCCGTCGCCATCCATGTCGCCAGGCTCACCAACGGTACCCTGATCCTGGCACGCATCACCCACGCCGTCCACATCGGTGTCGGCCTGGTCCGGGTTCGGCACCATCGGACAGTTGTCCTGCTCGTCCAGAATGCCGTCGCCGTCCATGTCGCCAGGCTCACCCATCGGCTCTCCACTCAGCGCGGCGGAGATGGCCTGCACGTCCGCGTCCGTCAGCCACCCCAGCTCGTACATGCTCTGCACCTCGGCCAGGGCGTCGCGGATGGCCTCGGGGGAGGGATCCTGCACCGTGGTGTTGTCGATGCCCAGGTGACAGGTCTGGCAGTTGTCCTCGTAAAGGGCCATGCCATCCACGAACTCACCCTCGCCGGGAGGCGGAGGCATGGCTCCCGCGTTCCAGGAGCACCAGTCCATGGCAGACGAAGCGTCCAGAGGATCGGAGCCCTCCCTCACCTCGTCCCCATCCGAGCACCCGTCGTTGTCCGTGTCCCACGACATCGTGTCCGTCCCGATCTCGGCCTCTTCTCCGTCGAACAGGCCGTCCCAGTCCGAATCCACTCCCAAGGCCGGGCCAGGAACCACCTGGATCGAGTTGGGATCGTCCGGATCTCCCATGCCGGTGACCACCACCGAGCGGTGCTGACACTCCGGCCACGGCTGGGTCGGATCAGAGCTCTCGGTGCACTCGTCCCATTCCACCGTGAGCATGCCGCCCCAGGCATTGAACCACACTTCGCTGCCAGGGGTAGGATACCAGGTGTCCTCACACACCATATTGCCAGAGCCGTCATCGAAACAGTCGTCCCCGGTCGCGGGGTCACCGATGGCTCCGTCGTCGTCCACGTCGCGGAAGAGCACGATGTTGAACCAGGCATCACCTTCCCGGTTCAGGAGGTCCCCGATGGTGGCGGTGAGGGAGTACTGGCCGTCACCAGGGGTCACGGACACGGACGCGAGCACCTCCCGAGTGTACTTCCACTTGTCCCACTCGAACAGGGCGTCCGGGTTGTACTCGTTGATCTCCTTCAGCAACGCCACCCGGTAGGTGTACCCGTCGTCCGGCACGTTCACTTCGCCTTCGATCGCGAACTCGGCATTCGTATCGATGGGATCGGCAACGAAGAACTCCGCGTGCGCGTTGCCGCCCTGGCCCAGCTCCTGGCCCGTCTCGGCATCGATGAACACCACCGACACGTCCAGCTGGTACGCATCCAGATCCGTGACGTCCTGTTTCGGGAAGTCGTAGGGGATCGTGAACGCTCGCGTGAACAGAATCTTGTTGCGCTCCCACGTGCTGTAGATCGGTTCCCAATCCCACCAGGGGCAGAACTCCTCGGGGGGCGTGCTCGACGGATCCGAGGGGTCGGTTCCCGCCATCTCCTCGACGCTGTCGGCGGCTCCGTCGCCATCGCTGTCCGCCAGCTCCCCCTGGGGGGTGACGTCCGGATTCCATGGGTCGGATCCCAGTTGCATCTCTTCGTAGTTGCTGACCCCGTCTCCGTCCGCGTCCACGGCCGTGGCGCAGGCGCTGCGCCCCACGCTGAGGTGGTAGCCGATCTTCACACCCTCGGGCAGGTCCACGTCCGGGGCCTCCCACTTCACGGTGATGCGGGCCGCGTCATCCACGCCGTCCTCGTCCGTGTCCACATTGGCCGCAAACCGCGTGGCACCCTGTTGATTGTACTCCTGCCAGAGCTGGTTGTTCTCTTCCATCTCCTCCGGGCTCGCGTTGGCCGGAAGCGGCGGGGGCATCCCCAGGGGCGTGGTGATGTAGGGATACGCGTCCGTCATTCCGGTGATCACCTTGCGCTCGAAGGTCTTCGTGTACTCCTGGCCGGTGGCATTGTCCACCACCGTGACGACGTACTCACCCGACGCGAAGTCCGACACGATCCGCTCGGGATCGGGCTGCGGCGGGGTGTCCGGGTCCGTTTGGGGCTGGAAGTCCATCTCCGCCCATGGATCCAACCGGAAGCACTGCCCCCACGCGTCTCCCCAGGGTTCCGGCAGCAGCTCGATCTGGCCGGTGGTGCCGTCGCTCTTTGGGTACGTGAGCATCACGGTCACGTCCATGGTGGGTGTGTCCCCCGGTGCCGCAGGATCGGGACCGATCGGCCCCTCGGACTGCATCATTTCCATCATGTAGGCGAGGTTGCTCACACAGGTGCCGGCATTCAGGATATCGATCTCGTATCCCATCGGCTCGCCGTTGGGACCGGTATCGTCCACCCACATCCGCCCCGGGTAGAGCCACATCTCGTGGATGTCGTACCCGATGTCGTAGCGCTGCCACATCTTCTGGCCCGGGTTCTCCGGGTCGTCCCCGAAGAAGCCCATCAGCTCCATGATGGAGCCGGGGGCCATGGGATTGAAGTCGAACGGGTCCTCCCGCTCCGCCGTGACCACCCCATTGTCATCCGCTTCCGCTTTGAAGGTGGCCTCAAGGTTCAACACCTCGGGCAGGAACTCGTCCACCAGGTAGACCGTGAACGCGATGCCCTGGGGCATCTGGAGCTCGGAGTCTTTCTGGAGGTCGGCCCAGACCGCGCTCTCCTCTGGCGGGAACAGGCCCAGCAAGATCGGCGGGATCTCTGCGAGCTGCTTCTTCTCGTCCTCGGTCAGATCGGTCCCGGCCTCCCGCTTGGCCACCAGGTCGTACACGGCCGCCATTTTGGCGCTAAAGTGTTCGAGCACGGAGGACACGGTGATCCCGCTGGTGTCGGGGATCTCGTCGCGCCACTCGATGCCGGCCATCACCGCGGGCAGGATGTCCTCAACGGTGGTGCTCCATCCGGCCACGTACTGATCCGCCATGAACTGGACCATGAAGCCGGGGACGCCGTCGTCGCCCACCAGCTCCGCGAACACCCGACGAATCAGCTCACGCTTGCCCTCGTCGGTGGAGGTGTCAAGGCTTTTGAACTCCTCGGCCTTCTTCTCGGTCTTCACCGCCGAGACCTCGTTGTCCACCGACTCGTCCGACAGAAGAACGCCGGTTACGTCGTCCATGTTCTCGTTTTCCACCTCCTCCAACGCGGAGGTGTCCACCGGCTCCTGTTGGTTGTCTTCGCCGCTGGCGGCCTGCTCGACCACCTCGGCCACCTCAGGCGGGGTCTCCACGACCATGGACGGGATCTGGATCACGCCCTGCTCCACCATCGTCTCGATCGTGTCTTTCACCGCCGTGACGATCCGCTCTACGATCTCCTTGTCGATCCCCGTTCCCTCGGTGGCCTGGAGAATCGCGTCCACGAGCGCCTCGGTCACCACGCTCGCCTTCGGCGAGACCTCCACCGGCGGGGCCTCGGTGGCCCCTTCGGGCACGGTCGCCAAGGCCTTCATCTCCAGGAGCCTCGCCTTTTCGCCGGTCCGCTCCACGACCTTCATGTACCGGACGATGTAATCCACGCCGTCCTTCACGCCGTCGAACTCAAACTGGACCTTGCCCGTCTCCGGATCGGTCACCAGCTGCCCTTGGATCCCCGTGTCCTGGAGATCGCCTTTCTCGTCCAGCACGTACAGCTTGACGATGGCGTCCTTCGTGAGATCCGCCTGGGCGGCGTAGAGGCTCCGGGCCGCACCCCGGCCGCCCCGGGCTCGGGCGGCCGCCCTGCTGAGGCTGTTGGCATCCGCGCTGCTCAGGCCCGACAACGACACGTCCCCGGTCAACTTGGCGAGCCCCGAGTAGGGGTTTGTCGTTCCCTGGTCTCCCGTGTCCGTGTCACCAGCCGTGGTGCCGCCGGTGTCGCCCGTGTCTCCGACAGTGCCGCCGGTGTCCTCGTGCCGCCCGTGTCTCCACCGGAGGTATCCACGGTGTCGGCTACGGTCGCGCCGCCTCCTCCCCCGCCCCCACCGCCGCCACAGGCGGAGAGGAACAGCCCCGCCGAAAACAAGACCGTCAGCAGGACGATCCATGCTGAATGTCTCCCTCGTTCTCTCATAGTGCACCTCCTTGTGGGTGGGTTGGCAATGGCTGAACGAGGACCTGAATGCTCATTCACAGAAAAGCCGAGCCCCCCGTTCCCTCTGGAAGCGGGGGGCTGAAAATCGACCTTAAAACCGTATATCGTGCACCTGTCCCGGTCCGGATTCCGAGCTGGACGCATGGTGTAACCTCCCTGTCCGTCTTGCCCCACGTGCCGACAGCTTTTTCCATCGTCCTATGTGAGAGATCCCTTTAGAGGCCTCCAAAATTTTTTTCCGAAGCCCGAGGCCGAAGAAGGCCCTTGGCCCTCGAAGGGCCGGTGCGATACCCTGCGCATCCGTGGAGGAAAACATTGGAACTTCGCGTGCGAGAGATGCTCGAGCGGGCCGAGGAGCGCGAGCTTCACCCCCGGGCCACACGCTCGGCGGGGTCGCGGGGGCGGGTGCGGCCCGAAGCCCCTTGCGACCTGCGGACCTGCTTCCAGCACGACCGAGACCGGATCCTGCATTCGAAGGCGTTCCGCCGGCTCAAGCACAAGACCCAGGTGTTCCTGGCCCCGGCAGGGGACCACTACCGGACCCGGCTGACCCATACCCTGGAGGTGAGCCAGATCGCCCGCACCATCGCCCGGGCTCTGCGCTTGAACGAGTCCCTGGTGGAGGCGATCGCGCTGGGGCACGACCTGGGGCACACCCCGTTCGGGCATGCGGGCGAGACGGTGTTGCGGCAGCTTCGGCCCGGCGGGTTCCATCACGCGGCACAGAGCCTCCGGGTGGTCGACCGGCTGGAGCGGGGAGGCCGGGGGCTCAACCTCACCCATGAGGTCCGGGAGGGGATCCTGCATCACTCCAAGGGCCGGGGCGAGATCTTAGCCTCCGGAGCAAGCCTCGAGGCGCAGACCGTGCGGGTTGCGGACCTGATCGCCTACCTCAACCACGACGTGGACGATGCCCTGCGGGCGGGGGTGATCGACCGCAACGAGATCCCGGCCACTGTGACCCGCATCCTCGGCGCCACTCACGGGCAGCGGATCGACGCCATGGTGCGCGACACCGTGGCCGAGACGATGCGGCGGGACTGGGAGACCATCGCCATGAGCGAGGAGGTCCACGCGGCCGCTTTGGAGCTGAGGGAGTTCCTTTACGAGCGGGTGTACGACAACCCCGAGGTTCACGGGGACTTCATCAAAGCAAAAAAGATTCTGGAGGAGCTCTACGGCCACTTCGTGGCCCGGCAGGACTGGTTTCTCGAAAATCTGGCCCAGCCGATCCCCGGGGAGAAGGTGGAGGATCTTGCCGCCGATTTCATCGCCGGCATGACCGACCGATACGCGCTGCTCCTGTACGAACGAATCTTCATGCCCCAACCTTGGAGGGTCCTTTAGCCCGCGTTATTCATGAGCGTTTGTTGCGAAACCGTCGAGTGCGCGCCAGATCGGGGCGGCCGTAGCAACGAGGGGCGCGGGCGTACTGGACGGTACGTCGAGCGCCGGGGCGCGAGCCCAACTCCAGATGGCGTACAATCGGTTGCAGCAGAAGGCCTCATGGATGATCCGTGCTAACCCGCGGCTTCAGGTTTTCCGCGGAAACGCCGAAACGTACCGGAAGGGGCCGCTCGCCGGTCCCAGGACAGAGGGAGACCCGATGCCCCGAACGGTTCTCGTGGTGGACGAAAGCTCTACCATCCAGGAGGCGGTCCGAAACGCCATTGTCGGCGAACCCTGGGACGCGGCGGCCGCCGCGTCCGGGGAGGAAGCCGAGGACAAGCTCCGGGCCGGCCGGTTCGACGTGGTGCTGTGCGACGTGGACCTGGGAGGCGAGGACGGGTTCGGGGTATGCCGGCGCATCCGGGAGGCCCTGCCGGGTCGTGCGGTCCCCGTGGTGCTCATGGGAGCCCGGGTCACCCCGGCGGCAGCCGCGGCAGCCGGCGCCACCGCAACCCTGACGAAACCCTTCTCCTCCGAGGAACTCCTCGGGGCGCTTCAGGAGGCCGTCGAAATGCAGAGTTTCGGCATGGACGATCTCGAGCTCGAGACCACCGAACCCGTGGCGGAAGCGCGGAAGGTCCCCCCGTCCCCCTCCGCGGCCGAGGAAGAGGTGGAGATCATCGACCTGTCGGACGAGGAGGACCTCTCCGAGTTCGAGTTGCTGGAGGACCTGGAACCCATTGAGGTGCCCCCTTCCCCCCTCGATGAGGAGCCCGCTTTCGGGCTGGATGACCTCCTCAGCCTGGGGGATGACGAGGCGCCGGCGGAAATCGACGCAGAGCCCCTCGAGCTGGACGCTGAGGGCGAGGCTCCCCCCGCCGCCGGCGGGACCGAACCGGAAGCCGGCGAGATCGGCGACCTGCTGGCCTCGTTGCCGGTCGACGAGGGAGCCGAGGAGGTGCCCCCGCCAGCGGAGGACTATGGAGCAGACGAGATCGGCGACCTGCTGGAGTCCCTGGCCCCCGAGCAGGAGATGGAACCGGCCGGGGACGCGATCGAGCCCGAGGCCCAGACCGCGCCGGCTCCAGCAGACCTTTCGGCCCCAGCGCTCGAGGGGACGGAACCGGCACCCACCGACGAAGCCGAGGAGCCGAAACCGAAGGGCGGCGAAGCCGCCCCGACCGAAGAGGGGCCGCTGTTTCCCGAGACCCCGGAGGCATACGAGGAAGCGCCCACCGGCTGGGAGGAGCCCGGCCCCACCCCGCCCCATCGGGCGGACTGGGACCGGGAGGCCCCCGGCGGAGAGCCCATGGCGGCCTCTCTGGAACCGATGGTCGAGACCACGGTGCGGCAGGCGTTGGAGCGGAGCCTTTCGCCCGAGGCGCTGACCCCCCTGGTCCAGGCCACCGTGGAGAAGGTGGTGTGGGAGGTGGTGCCCCAGCTGGCCGAGCGCCTGATCCAGGAGGCCATCGAGCGGCTGAAGCAGGAGCCGGAGGGAGGGGTTTAGCCACAGATCTTCACGGACCGGACACAGTGACGATCAGGCCCTGGCCTTCGAGGCCGGGGCCGTTTATTTTGGAGACTTTTCGGTCCGCTGCGTCGAGGCCCTTGCGCGTTCTCGAGCCTCGCCTTTCGGAGTTCTCCATGAACGACACCTGGCGGAAGTGGTTCCCGGTCTCGAACCGGATCACCTACCTCAACCACGCGGGCGTGGCGCCCCTGTCCACCCGGGCGGCCGCGGCCATGGAGGCGGCCGTGCGGGAGTGCATCGAGTGGGGGGCGTTTCGCTACGGGCGGCTCCTCGCCGGCATCCGCCGGGCCCGGCAGGCGGCCGCCGAGCTGCTGGACGTCCACCCCGACCATCTGGCCTTCGTCAAGAACACCTCGGAGGGCGTGTCGTTCGTGGCCGAGGGGTTCCCCTGGAACCCGGGCGACGCGGTGGTGGTGCCCGAGGGCGAGTTCCCCTCCAATGTATACCCGTGGATGAACCTGGCCCGGCGGGGGGTCCGGGTGATCCGGGTGCCGGAGCGCGGGGGCCGGCTCGACCTGGACGACTACCACCGGGCCCTTGCCCAACCCGGGGTCCGGATGCTCGCGGTTTCGGCCGTGGAGTACGGCACGGGGTTCCGAAACGATCTCGCCGCCCTGGGCGAGCTGTGCCGGGAGCGGGGCGTGTTCTTCTTCGTGGACGCGATCCAGGCCCTGGGGTGCCTCCCCCTCGCCCCCGAACGGCTCGGCATCCACGCCCTGGCGGCCGACGGACACAAGTGGCTGTGCGGGCCGGAGGGCATCGGTCTTCTGTATCTCTCCAGCCAGGCCCTGGAGCGGCTCCATCCGGTGGAGGTGGGGTGGAACTCGGTCCGGGACCCCATGGCCTTCGACCGAATCCGGTTCGAGCTGCGGCCGGACGCGGCGCGGTTCGAGGCGGGCAGTCCTAGCACCGTGGCGATCCACGGCCTCGGCGAGGCCGCGCGCCTCCTGCTCGAGGTGGGGATCGACCGAGTGTGGGCCCAGGTCCAGGAGCTATGGGGCGAACTGGCAGAGGGGCTGCGGGAGCGGAACTACTCCATCGTCTCCCCCCTGGCGCCCCGGGAACGAAGCGGTATCCTGACCTTCGTGCCCCGCAGGACGGCTCCGGCAGACCTGGCCGCCGGGCTCCACGCCGAAGGGGTGTTCGCGGCGGCCCGGGGGCCCGGGGTGCGGGTGTCGCCCCACTTCTACAACACCACCGAGGATCTGGAGCGGTTCTTCGAGGCCCTGGACCGCCTCGACCGGGAAGGGTAACTTTCGTTGGTCCGGAGCCTTCACGCCGGAGGCATGGGGCCTGCGATTCAGGTGTCAGGGGCCAGAGGTCAGAAGGCAGAAGTTCGGGTAGAGTCC
>JAADGT010000314.1 GCA_013152215.1 Deltaproteobacteria bacterium | reverse complement strand
GGCCCTGCGCACCGGCCGGGCCGTGGCCATCGGACACCCCTACCAGGTCACCCTGGAAACCTTGCGGGCCTGGGCTCCTCGGTTCGGCGAGGCCGGCGTGCGGGTGGTGCCCCTCGAGGCGCTCCTGCCCTAGCCCCCTTCCTCCCCGAACACCTCGGCCTCGAACACGTAGATCTCGGCACCGGAGCGCCAGGCCTCCCGTGGAAGGCCGGCCTTGAGGCAGGTGTGGTCCAGGAACGTCTCCCGGTCCCACCCCTGCTCCACGGCCACCTGGGGCAGCAGCACCCCCCGGTGGGGGCCGTGGACGATGTACACCCCGTGCCGGCCCACCTCCACCTCCTCGGGCGATTCCACCCGCCTCATCGGGGTGAGCACGCTGATCTCCAAATCGATCCGGTCGAACTCGTCGGGTCGCAGGGGCGGGAACCGCGGGTCTTCGAACGCGGCGGCCCGGGCCATCTCGGCCACGTTTCGGTACAGGGGGCGGTCCGCCTGAAACGTGCCGATACAACCCCGCAGGGCCCCGGCCTCGTGCAGGGTCACGAACGCCCCGGCCGGTTCCCGCAAAGCGGGCCGACGCGGCACCGGCGGAACGTAACGCCGGCCCCGGAGCCCCTCGCGGATCGACTCCCTCGCGATGGTGAGCAGCTCGTTTCGAGCCTCGTCGTCGAGCCGTGCCATGGGATTCCCCTCCTGGCAAAGGAATGGTCGGGCTTCACTGTGGGCCGGATCGGGCCGATGTCAAGGCCGTGCGTTGACGCCCCGCGGAGGGGCTCCCTATAATCCGACCCCCCGGCCGGTGGGCCGATCCTCTGGATCCCGTCTCGAAGGAGCCGCTCCCATGCTTTCGATTCGTACCCTGCGCGAGCAGACCGACCGGGTTCGGAAAGCCCTGGCCGACCGGGGCGCCGAAGTGGACCTGGACCGGATCCTCAGGCTGGACGAACGCCGTCGAGAGATCTTGCGGGAACTCGAGGCTCTGCGCAACCGACGCAACGAGGCCTCGAAGGAGGTGGGCCGGATCAAGCGGCAAGGGGGGGACGCCTCGGCCATCATGGCCGAGATGCGGGAGGTGGGGGCGAGGATCAAGACCCTGGAGGCCGAGCAGCGGGAGGTGGAGCCCCAGCTCCAGGATCTGCTGCTCCGGGTGCCCAACGTGCCCCACGAGTCCGTGCCCGTGGGCCAGACCGAGGACGACAACCCGGTCGTGCGCACCTGGGGCGAGCCCCCGTCGTTCGACTTCGAGCCCCTCCCCCACTGGGAGCTGGGGGAGCGGCTGGGTATCCTGGACTTCGAGCGGGCCGCCAAGATTGCGGGGGCCCGGTTCGTGGTGCTCAAGGGCCTGGGGTCGCGGCTGGAGCGGGCGCTGATCCAGTTCATGCTCGACCTCCACACCGAAGAGCACGGCTACACCGAGGTGTGGCCGCCGTTCATGGTGAACTCGACCGCCATGACCGGCACGGGGCAGTTGCCCAAGTTCGAGGAGGACCTGTTTCACCTCACCGGCACCGACTACTACCTCGTGCCCACCGCCGAGGTGCCGGTCACCAACCTGCACGCCGGCGAGATCCTGGACGAAGGAGCCCTGCCCATCTCCTACACCGCCTACACCCCCTGCTTCCGGGCCGAGGCCGGGGCCTACGGCAAGGACACCCGGGGGATGATCCGCCAGCACCAGTTCGACAAGGTGGAGCTGGTGAAGTTCGCCCATCCCGACCGCTCCTACGACGAGCTGGAGGCTCTCACCCGCAACGCAGAGGAGGTGCTCCGGCGGCTGGGGCTGCCGTACCGGGTGGTCACCCTGTGCACCGGCGATCTGGGGTTCTCGGCGGCCAAGACCTACGACCTCGAGGTGTGGCTGCCGGGCCAGGGCCGGTACCGGGAGATCAGTTCCTGCTCCAACTTCGAGGACTTCCAGGCCCGCCGGGCGAACATCCGGTTCCGGCCCAAGGGCGAAAAGGGCACCCGGCTCGTGCACACCCTGAACGGCTCGGGCCTGGCCGTGGGCCGCACCCTGGTGGCCATCCTCGAAAACTACCAACAGCCCGACGGCTCCGTGGTCGTCCCCGAGGCCCTTCGCCCCTACGTAAAGGCCGACCGGATCGAAGCGGCCGTCTAAAATCCCCCGGAGGGGTGGCCGAGCGGTTTAAGGCAGCGGTCTTGAAAACCGCCGGGGTGCAAGCCCCCGTGGGTTCGAATCCCACCCCCTCCGCCACGAGAGCGGACCGGTCCGAGGTGGGCCGGATGGAACGGGCAGCCGGCGTATGGGCCGGCTGTTTTCGTGAGGGGAGGGGGTGGGTGAGAACCCGCGGCAGGGTTCGACGGATCCGCAGGAGAGCGGATCCGGACGCTCCGAAGGAGCGCCCGAAGGGCGAGGCCCAAGGAGGGGCCGAGTCCATCCCACCCCCTCCGCCACGAGAACGGACCGGTCCTAAGTGGGCCGGATGGAACGGGCAGCCGGCGTATGGGCCGGCTGTTTTCGCCACGTTGTACGTCATCAGGCTCGGAGCTTGGCCTTCGATCTGGCCGCCCCGCACGAAAGCCTTTAGACCCACGGCCACTTTCTGGCCCCGCACGCGCAGGTGGCGGCTGCCAGGTCGGTCTGCCCCCGGGGCTCCGGCGATGTTGGCGATGGCCTGCACGGGGGACAGCGGTGGGGGTGGGTGCCTGCGGACACGAGCGGGTCCCGAAAGTGCAGAACAAACAGGGGCCGCGCGCCACATCACCGCACCTCCCGCCAGGTGCTCCCGCAGGGAGAGAAAAGAGCCCCCGCCGGCCGGGTGCGGGACGCCCGGTGTTCGGCCGGCCAAGCTTAGGCGGGAGGGCGGGCCGGTTCGTTACCCGATGCTCGCGCCCGGGGTCTCGGCCTCGGCCGCCTCGGCCAGGGCGTCGGCCAGAACGTCCTCGTCCACCCCGTGGCGCTTCAGGCTCTCCACCAGGCGCTCCAGCATGGGACCCGAGGCCTCCAGGCGGGCCAGGTCGGCCCGGAGCCCCTGGCCGATGTAATACCGGATGAGGGGCTGGTACCCGCTGAACCCCAGCAGCGGCGCGACCCGCTTCAGGTCGTCCACCACGTCCTGGGGCATGCGGAGCGTCACAGAGATCATAGGCCGGTCTTTGCGCAGCCGCCGGCGGATGTCATGGGCTTTCATAGGCTCTCCTCTCCTGCCGCGTGGCCCGCCGAGATCACACGGAACACCTCGTCGCCCCGCTCGGTGTACACCACGAAGAGGAGCCGCCCCCTCTCGGTCATGCCGAGGAACGCCAGGCGTTCCTCTTCGTGGAGCCCCGCGTCCGCGGGCTTCACGAACGGGTCGAAGAAGGCTTGGCACGCTTCGTCGAACGCCACCCCGTGCTTCCGGAGGTTGCTCCGGGCCTTCTGGGCGTCCCATACGAACGTGACACCGTGCAGGGTGAAGTACACATCCACCGGTCAACATGCTCCATTGTATTGCTTTTGTCAATACTGGTTAGCCACTGGGTCCGCCGGCCCGGTGCGGGAGCCATCTAATGGGCGGTGCGCCTGATCCGGGACAGGAGCAGGTCCCGGTTCTCCAGGACCGCATGGAATGGGCAGGCGGTCTCGATCTTGCCGAACCGCAAGGCCAAGGCGGCGATCTTCCGATGGATCGGTTCGGGGATCTGTACGTTCATGGGGTGGCTCCATCGTGTGGGGGGGCCTGCGTGTCCAGATACACCCTGGCCGGGCTCAACGCTCTCACGAGTCGCGCTCGGCCTCCACGCGACCTCGGATCTCGTCGGCCGTGAGCCTCCCGGGGTGGGCCTGAAGGTCGGCCAGGACGTCTTCGATGGGCTCACGCCGGGGAGCAGCACCGGGATGGGAGCGCAGCCATGCCCGCAGTGCCTCGAGAACGCACTCGCGTTCCGTTTTTCCCATCCGAGCCGCCACCGCGGCCAGTTCCTTCCGGATCGGTTCGGGGATCTCAACGTTCATGCCGTGCCTCCGTCGTCGGTAGGTGGATCACCTCGGCCTTGGGCCGGGCGAGCTGGTCGAGGGTCTTCGCCGCCTCCCGCTGCGCGTCGGGCGTGAGGTGGGCGTACCTCTTGGTCATGCCGGGGGTCTTGTGCCCCAGCACCTCCCCCACGACGGGCAGGGGGACGCCGTGCATCACCATCCAGGAGGCGGCCGTGTGCCGGAGGGTGTGGAACACCACCCGGTTCCTGCGGTCGTTCCTCGGGATGCCCTGGTTGAACAGCTCGTCCGCCACCTGGCGGAAGACGAAGGGCGGATCCTTCCACCGCCCGCCTCGGGGGCCCGGGAACACGTAGTCGGTGAGCCGGTCCCGGGGGCGGGCCCGCAAGGTCTCGAACACGGCGTCCGTCATCGGCACGCGCCGGGTGTCCCCGGTCTTCGTGCGCCGGAACGTCAGGATCCGGGCGTCCAGGTTCACGTCGGCCCAGGTCAGGCCCGCGATCTCGCCGAACCGGGCCCCTGGCCATCGACGAAAAGCCCGAGAGCCAGACAGAACCGCGGCACCTTGACAGGACTCCCCCCCGAGACGCCCCTCTGGGGGGGCCACTTTTTGCTCTCCTTGGGCCCAGGCACGTGGTCGCAAACCTTGCGGTCAACGCCCCAGCATGGGTTTACTGTTTGGATGCTGCAAAAAACAAGGGCTTGCGGCCGAAGCCGCAAGCCCTCGATTTTTGGGGTGAGTGATGGGATTTGAACCCACAACCACCGGATCCACAGTCCGGTGCTCTACCATTGAGCTACACTCACCACGCTCTCAGGTTGTGAATCGTCGAGTGGCACGCCCGGAGGGACTCGAACCCCCGACCCGCGGCTTAGAAGGCCGCTGCTCTATCCAGCTGAGCTACAGGCGCATCGGCGTTGGTGGCTGGTTGGTCGGGGCGAGAAGATTCGAACTTCCGACCCCCTGCGCCCAAGGCAGGTGCGCTACCAGACTGCGCCACGCCCCGACAAGAGGCGAGATGCTACCACAGCCTCCGGCCCCGGCTCAACGCCAAAAGAGCGTCCTTTTCTCGGCCCCCGCCCCCGTCCGTGCCCCCCGGCCGGATTCCCCTGCTGCGGCGCCAGGAAAAACGCTGCCCGTCGCCCGGCTAAGTCCCCGGAAGGGGGTGCAGGCAAACTGCGTTTGTTGGGCGTTGACTTGGGAAGGCTTTTTCTCTAAGGTCTCATGGGACGTATGCTTGTCGTCTGGGTGTCAGCCCTCTGTGCTTAGAACGCATTTTTGTTCGATCCTGACTCGGAACGGGAGGCGGGGTTGGCCGAGATCCTGCGGGTGGAGAACGTGTCCCTGGCGTTCGGCGGGCTCCAGGTGCTCGACGAGGTGGGGTTCTCCGTGGAGGAGGGCAAGATCACCTCCGTGGTGGGGCCCAACGGCGCCGGCAAGACGAGCCTGTTCAACGTGATCGGGGGGTTCTACCGGCCGGACCGGGGCCGGGTGTGGTTCGACGGTCGCGACATCACCCGTTTGGCCCCCCACCGCCGCGCCGCCCTGGGGCTGGGCCGCACGTTCCAGAACATCGCCCTGTACCGCGGGTTGAGCGCCCTCGACAACATCAAGCTGGGCGCCCATCCCCACGTGCGCTCGGGCATCCTGGCCTGCGGGTTCCGGCTGCCCCGCGCCCGGCAGGAGGAGCTGGAGCTGCGCGAGCGGGTGGAGCGCGAGGTGATCGACTTCCTGGAGATCGAGCACGTGCGGGGCGTGCCCGTGGCCTCGCTGCCGTACGGCCTGCAGAAGAGGGTGGAGCTGGCCCGGGCCCTGGCCCTTCGGCCCCGGCTGCTCCTCCTTGACGAGCCCGTGGCCGGCATGAACCGGGAGGAGACCGAGGACATGGCCCGGTTCGTGCTCGACTTGGTGGAGGAGCGGGGCATCACCGTGCTCCTGGTGGAGCACGACATGGGGGTGGTCATGGACCTGTCGGACCACGTGGTGGTCCTGAACTTCGGACGGGTGATCGCCCAGGGCCGGCCGGCCGAGGTGGCCGAGCACCCCGAGGTGATCCGGGCCTACCTGGGGACCCGCCGGGAGGGAGCTCCATCAGGCCCCTTCGGGGCCCTACAACGGGAAGGGTAACGTTCATTGGTCCGGGCCCGTTGCCGGCGGCGGGGCATGGGTTCCAGAAGCCAGATCTCAGCGGACAGAGGACAGGAACATCCCGAAAAGCAGCCGGTTTTCTCGGGGACTTCCTCTAGGGTTATCCGACGCCGTTCTCCTGTCCACTGTACTTCTGAATTCTGACCCCTGATACGGCCGAAGGCCCCGACCGAAGACCGTAGACCAACGACCGGAGACCGAAGTTACATGGAAGGGGCTGGGACGTGGACTTCCTGATCCAGCTTCTCGTGAGCGGGGTGGCCGTGGGGGGGGTGTACGCCCTGGTGGGGCTGGGGTTCGTGGCCATCTTCAAGGCCACGGGCATCCTCAACTTCGCCACGGGCGAGTTCATGATGATCGGCGCCTACTTCGGGTACACGGCACTGGTGGGCCTGCACCTGCCGTTCTGGGCCGCCCTGCTCGTGGCCCTGGCCGGGGCGGCGGCCGTGGCCCTGGTGGTGGAGCGGGCCCTGCTCCGGCCCCTGTTCGGCCAACCCACCATCACCGTGGTCATGGTGACCCTGGGTCTCTCGAGCATCCTCAAAGGGCTGGCCCAGATCATCTGGACCGCCGAGTTCCGCAGCTTTCCCCGCAGCTTCCCCCGGAAGCCCGTGTTCCTCGGCCCGGCCGTGGTGCCGAGCCGGCTGTTCTACGGGTTTCTGATCGCCCTGGCCGCGGTGGCCGTGCTGGCCGCGTTCTTCCGGTACGCCCGGGCGGGGGTGGCCATGCGGGCCACGGCCTCGGACCAGGGCGCGGCCTACTCCCTGGGGGTGGACATCCGGCGCATGTTCGGCCTGGCTTGGGGCATCGGGGCGGCTGCCGCGGCCCTGGGCGGGGTGGTGGTGGGTACGATCGGCGGGATCAGCCCCCAGTTAGGGGCCTTGGGGCTCAAGGTGTTCCCGGTGGTGATCCTGGGGGGGCTCGACAGCGTGGCCGGGGCGATCGTGGGTGGGATCCTGATCGGGGTCCTCGAGAACCTGGCCGGGGGATACCTGGACCCGTACGTGCCCGGGGGGTCGGTGAAGGAGGTGGTCCCGTTCCTGGTGCTGCTGCTGATCCTGCTGGTGCGGCCCTACGGCCTGTTCGGCACCCGCGAGATCGAGAGGGTCTAAAAGGCAGTGACGAGTGATCGGTGACGGGTGACGGGTGTCGAGGCTTCGCGTCGGCTGGAAGGCCGAGGAGCCACAGATCGGCACAGATTTGCACGGATTTTGAGAGGGGAAGGGGGTTTCCGTGGGGGAGACGCCTGCGCGGAACCGGTTGCTGTGGAGTCGAGGTCCCCCCGTTTCCTCCATCTGTGTTCATCTGTGTAAATCTGTGGCTGATGGGTTGGGAAAACGGTAGGAGGCCTTCTAGCGTTCCAGCTTTCGAGCTTTCAGCGGCCCGAGCAGCGGGCCATGGGTGACGGGGCGGCCGCCCCACTACGATTCACGATTTACGATTCACGATTCACGGCCGTTCAGATTCACAGCAGTTCCACGGTGACGGGCGACGAGGCCGAGACGGGAGACGAACCCGGTGAGACGTCTTCGCTTTCCAGCTTTCCAGCCTTCCAGCACTCCAGCTTCCTAGCCTCGTCATGCGCATCGGCGACTTCAAGGAGACCTACGCGGCCGACGAGGCCCTGCTGCGGACCCCGCCCGTGCGGTTCTGGATGGCGGTGTTCGGGGTGGCGCTCGTGGTGTTCCCGTGGGTGGCGGGCGACTATCCCGTGTACCTGGCCGACCTGGTGGGCATCACCGTGATCTCGGCCCTGGGGCTCAACCTGCTCACGGGGTTCACCGGCCAGATCAGCCTGGGCCACGCGGCGTTCATGGGGGTGGGGGCGTACACGGCGGCGGCGCTGTCGTCGCGCTGGGGCCTGGGGCTGTGGGCCACCCTGCCGGCG
>JAADGT010000370.1 GCA_013152215.1 Deltaproteobacteria bacterium | reverse complement strand
ATACCGGGAGACCGGGGACTGATCCCGAGGGTTGCCAGCGGCTCGAAAAAAGGTACGTTGTCTCTCGGTGTAAGGCGCGGTGGGGGATCCGCGACGAACGGGGCGAGGGCCCAAACCCGAGGCCCGGAACCTCCTAGCCTTCCAGCTTTCCAGCTTCCTAGCCTTCCAGCTTTTTAGCCGAGAGCGCACGCCATGGACACCTACTACGACCCCAAGGATCTGGCGAAGTTCCCCGAGGCGGGCAAAGACGCCCCCGAGATCACCCAGAAGTTCTTCGAGTACTACCAGGCCGTGTTCGCCGAGGGCGAGCTGACCGAGCGGGAGAAGGCCCTGATCGCCCTGGCCGTGGCCCACGCGGTCCAGTGCCCCTACTGCATCGACGCCTACACCCGGGCCAGCCTGGAGAAGGGGGCGACCCCCGGCGAGATGGCCGAGGCCGTGCACGTGGCCGTGGCGATCCGGGGCGGCGCCTCGCTGGTCCACGGCGTTCAGATGCAGAACGTGGTGGAGAAGATCTCCCTGTGAGCGAGACGGTGACGGTCGGGCCGGCCGCGATCGAGCCGTTCGCGTCGGTGCTGCGGCGGCACGGCCTGGAGCTGACGCGGGGGGAGACGACGATCCTGCAGGTGAACGTGGGGCGCCTGTGCAACCAGGCGTGCCGCCACTGCCACCTGGAGGCCGGGCCCGGCCGTCCCGAGGTCATGGGCCCCGAGACCATGGACCGGGTGGTCCGGTTCGCGGCCCGGGCGGGGTTCTCCGCCATCGACGTCACGGGCGGTGCCCCCGAGATGGTGCCCGGCATCTTGGACCTGCTCTCGGCCCTCCGGCCCCACACCCCCCGGCTGATCCTGCGCTCGAACCTCACGGCCCTGCGGGAGCGGGGTCCGGAGTTCTGGGGGCGGCTCCGGGACCTGGACGTGGTGATCGTCACCTCGTTCCCCTCGGTGAGCCGGTCCCAGACCGACGCCCAGCGGGGGGCCGGGGTGTGGGAGCAGAGCCTCGACATGCTCCGGCGGCTCAACGAACTGGGCTACGGGGTGGAGGGCACCGGACTCGAGCTCGACCTGGTGTCGAACCCGGCCGGCGCGTTCCTGCCGCCCGATCAGTGTCGGGCCGAGGAGCGGTTCCGGCGCGACCTGGCCCGGCGCTGGGGGATCGCGTTCTCCCACCTCTACACCTTTGCCAACGTCCCCCTGGGCCGGTACCGCCGCTGGCTCGAGGAGTCCGGCAACCTGGCCGGGTATCTCGAGAAGCTCGCCCAGGCCTTCAACCCCGCCACCGTGGGCGGCCTCATGTGCCGCACCCAGCTCTCCGTGGCCTGGGACGGCGTGCTCTACGACTGCGACTTCCACCTGGCCGCCGGCCTCCCCCTCGGCGGCCGGCCCCGCCACGTATGGGAGTGCGAGGGCCCCCCGCCGGCCGGCACCCCCATCGTTGCAGCCGATCACTGCTACGCCTGCACGGCCGGCTCCGGCTTCACCTGAGGCGGCGCCATCGCGGCCTAGGTAGGCCGGAGGACCCCCCCGTGCCCCACCCCTAAGGGCTCTCGGTTCGGGGGCAGCTCGGTATCAGGAGGCCGGGCCTCCGGGCCGGGGGGCAGGGCGCCGTCCAGCAGGAACTCCCGGAACGCCCCCAGCACCCGGGTGACGTGGCGGTCCCTGCGCTGGATCAGGAGGAACCGGCGGCGCAGGTCGAGGAACGGGGCGTGCACCGGGGCCAGCCACCCCTGCTGGAGCTCCCTCTCCACGGCCAGCCGCGACAGGCACCCGATTCCAAGCCCCGCCTCGGCCGCCCGTTTGATGGCCTCGGTGTGCCCCAGCTCCAGGGCGATCTCGAACTCGGGTACCCACTCCCGCAGGGCCCGCTCGAACACCTGCCGGGTGCCCGACCCGTGCTCCCGCATGATCCAGCCCGGCGCCACGAGGGCCTCGGGCGTCACCTCGGTCCCGGCCAGGGGGTGGGTGGGCCCGGCGAACACCACCAGCTCGTCCGGGAGCCACGGCTCCACCACCGTTCCGCCGGCGCGGGGCGGCCCCTCGATGAACCCCAGATCCAGCGTTCCCTCCAACACCGCGGTTTCGATGGCGTGGCCGTTGGCCACAGTCTGCTGGATCGTGACCCTGGGGTGGAGCCTCTGGAACGCCGCGATCCAAAAGGGCATCACGTAGTTTCCGATGGTGGTGCTCGATCCGACCCGCAGCGCCCCCACCAGGTCTCCCCCGTCCGGCGACAGGAGGTTCACCAGGTCCGAGACCTGGGCCAGCACCCGCCGGGCCTCGGGCAACAGGACCCGTCCCCTCTCGTTGATCCGGAGGGTCCGGCCCCGACGGTCGAACAGCGGCCCCCCCAGCTGGCGCTCCAGCTGGGCCAGGGACGCGCTGACCGCCGACTGGGTGAGGCCCAGGAACTCTCCCGCCCGGGTGACGCTGCCGTGGTCGGCCACGGCGCAGAAGACCTCGAGCTGACGAAGGGTGACGTTCATGGCGCCGAAGTATATCACTTGAATAGATGTGAATGTAAAGAATTATGAATTTGTATTGTTTGTCGGTCCTGCCTATCCTCCCGGGCGTACGGCCCGTCATGGGGGGGCGGCCGCCCGCCCGCATCCACGACCCACCGGCCCCCGTCCCGGGGGAGCGACCGTCATCGAGGGGAGTCATGGACCGAAGAGACTTGCGGATTCGACAGGCGATCTTCGTGGCCCTGCTGTCGGCCTCGTGCCTGCCGTGGGTTTCCCCGGCCGTGGCGCTCGGCGCGGGGCTCGTCGTTGGGCTGGCCGTGGGGAACCCGTGGCGCGACCTCACGACCAAGGCGAGCAAGCGACTGCTGCAGCTCTCGGTGGCCGGCCTGGGGTTCGGCCTGGGCATCGGCCAGGTGTGGCACACGGGCCGAGCCGGGCTCGGGTACACGATGGTGGGGATTCTGGGTACGATGGCGATCGGCTTGCTCTTCGGGCGGCTCCTCCGGGTCCGAACGAGCACCGCGGCCCTGATCTCGGTGGGTACCGCCATCTGCGGTGGCAGCGCGATCGCGGCGGTCGCCCCCCTGATCGAGGCCGAGGGGGAGGACATCGCGGTGTCGCTGGCCACGGTGTTCGGTCTGAACGCCGTGGCGCTGCTCGTGTTCCCGCCCCTGGGCCACGCCCTGGGACTGACCCAGCGCCAGTTCGGTCTGTGGGCGGCGCTGGCCATCCACGACACCAGCAGCGTGGTCGGAGCCAGCGCGGCCTACGGCAGGGCGGCCCTGGGCCTGGCCACCACCGTCAAGCTCGCCCGCGCCGCTTGGATCGTGCCGGCCACGTTGGGGCTCGCCTGGGTGCGGAGGGGCAGGGGGCGCGCCACGTTCCCCTGGTTCATCCTGGCGTTTCTGGCCGCTGCCACGCTCCGAAGCGCCTTCCCCCACCTGGGCCCCTTGTGGGGGAAGGCGTTCGGACTGGCCCGCCGGGCCCTCGTGGTGACCCTGTTCCTGATCGGGGCTGCCGTGGACCGGGACATGCTCCGGGCCATCGGTGCCCGGCCCCTGGCCCATGGGCTTCTCCTGTGGCTGGTGGTGGGCTCCGGAACCCTCCTCGCCATTGTGGAGGAGGTGATCCGGTAGCGATCCCCAAGGGGCCGCGGGGCCGATCCTTGCCCCCGGATCGCCCCCGACGGTAGGATGCGGCCGTGGACCGTGGCCGGGTCGGTGCGGAAAGAGGGGATCACGTGAAGGGGGCCTCGCACAACTGAGCTTCGAGACAGACGGCCGATCTTCCGGCGGAACTCCGGCGGGGTCGGCCGTTTCGCGTTCTTCGGCCCCCCTCCTGCGTGGAGCGAGGAGATGAGAGAGGGTTTTGGCTTCCGAATCTTCCGGCCTTCCGGCCTCGCAGCGGGTCGAAGGCCCAGAGGCCAAGAAACATGAGGGCCTTTTCGTTCGTCCACGCGGCCGACCTGCACCTGGACGCGGCGTTCCAGGGCTTCGCCGGCCTGCCCGAGTCCCACGGGCACGTGTTCGAGACGCTGCGGCGGGCCACGTTCGAGGCGTTCGGGAACCTGATCCGGCTGTGCCTGGACGAGCGGGTGGACTTCCTCCTGGTGGCCGGCGACGTGTACAACGCGGCCGACCGCAGCCTGAGGGCCCAGCTCGCGTTCCGGGACGGCATGCGGCGCCTGGCCGAGGCCGGCATCCGGGCCTACGTGGCCCACGGCAACCACGACCCCCTCGACTCCCGGGTCCACTCGGTGCGGCTGCCCGACACCGTGCACGTGTTCGGCAAGACCGAGTCCTCGGTGGGGTTCGAGAAGGAGGGGGAGCCGGTGGCCCGCATCCACGGGGCGAGCTTTCCCACCCGCGCCGTGGGGAAGCGGTTCGCCCGGAAGATCCAGCGGGAAGGGCCCGAGCCGTTCCAGATCGGGCTCCTGCACTGCACCGTGGGCCCCCACGCCGGGCACGAGCAGTACGTGCCCCGCACCCTGGACGAGCTGCGCCGGGCCGGGCTCGACTACTGGGCCCTGGGCCACGTCCACACCCGGGCCGTGCTGTCGGAGCACGACCCGTTCGTGGGGTACCCGGGCAACCTCCAGGGGCTCCACGCCAACGAGGCCGGCCCCCGGGGCTGCTTCCTGGTGCGGGTGGACGAGGCGGGCCGGATGGCCCCCCCGGAGTTCGTGGCGGTGGACGCCGTGCGCTGGAGCCGGCGCGCCCTGTCCATCGAGGGGCTGCCCGACATCCCCGCGCTGGAGCAGGCGCTCGGGGCCCTGCTCGACGAGGAGGCCCGCGGCAGCGACGGGCGGCCGGTGGTGGTGCGGATCGAGCTGAGCGGCCGGGGGCCCCTG
>JAADGT010000185.1 GCA_013152215.1 Deltaproteobacteria bacterium | reverse complement strand
GCGTCCGGGCCGGCCGCTGGCGCGACGCGTGCCGGGCCCGCCTGGCCGAGGGGCGGTGGGCCGGCACGCCGGTGTGGCTGGCCAAGCCCCAGACCTACATGAACCGAAGCGGCGAGGCCGTGGGCCGGCTCCTGGACAAGCTGGGGGTGGAGCCCGGCCGGCTCGTGGTGGTGCACGACGACCTGGATCTGCCGTTCGGCACGATCCGGATCCGGGTGAAGGGCGGGCACGGGGGCCACAACGGCGTCCGCTCGATCCTGGCCGTGCTGGGAACCGGCGAGTTCGTCCGGGTGAAGGTGGGGATCGGCCGGCCGGAGGGGAAGGGTGGGGTGGTGGACTACGTTCTGAGCCCCTTTACGGCCGACGAGGCCGTGGAGATTCCGGCGATTCGGGAGCGCGCCGCCGACGCCGTTTGCCATATCGTTGGGGAAGGGCCTGTCCGGGCCATGAACCGGTTTCACACCTAACTCTTTTTCGGAAGGGAGGGAAACATGGAGAACCTGACCAGCTGGACCGTGTACGCGCCCCTTGTGGGCATCGGCGGGCTGATCGTGGCCGCCTTGATCTACTCGTGGATCAAGAACCAACCCGCCGGGAACGAGCGCATGCAGGAGATCGCCGAGCTGATCCACGAGGGCGCCATGGCGTTCCTGCAGAGCGAGTATAAGATCCTCGTCATCTTCATCGCCGTCGTGTTCCTCCTGCTGTTCTGGAAGATCGCCCCCATGACCGCCTGGGCGTTCCTGGGCGGCGCCCTGTGCTCCATGGCCGCCGGGTTCTTCGGGATGAAGGCGGCCACCCGGGCCAACGTGCGCACCTCAGAGGCCGCCCGGGACACCGGCATGGGCAAGGCCCTGTACATGGCCTTCTCCGGCGGCGCCGTGATGGGCCTGTCGGTGGCCAGCCTGGGCCTGCTGGGGCTGGGGGTGGCCTTCTACGTGTTCGGTACCCCCGAGAGCGCCCAGTACATCAACGGGTTCGCCATGGGCGCCTCGTCCATCGCCCTGTTCGCCCGCGTGGGCGGCGGCATCTACACCAAGGCCGCGGACGTGGGCGCCGACCTGGTGGGCAAGGTGGAGGCCGGCATCCCCGAGGACGATCCCCGCAACCCGGCCACCATCGCCGACAACGTGGGCGACAACGTGGGCGACACCGCCGGCATGGGCGCGGACATCTTCGAGTCGTACGTGGGCTCGGTGGTGGCCACCATCGCCATCGCGGCCACCAGCAGCGTGATCCCGGCCACCGAGAAGCTGGCCTACATGGCCTACCCCCTCCTGGTGATCATGGCGGGCCTGGTGGCCAGCGTGATCGGCGTGGTCTCGATGAAGGTGCTCGAGAACCAGGGCCCGGCCAAGGCCCTGCGCAACGTGACCTTCGTGTCGGCCATCCTGCTGGTGATCGGCGCCTACCTGATCGGCAACAAGCTCGGCCTGCCCGTGGGCGTGTTCTACGCGGTGCTGTTCGGCCTGGTGGCCGGCATCGCCATCGGGCTGGTGACCGAGTACTACACCTCGGCCAAGCCGATCGTGCGGATCGCCGAGGCCTCCCAGACCGGCCCGGCCACCAACATCATCACCGGCCTGGCCGTGGGCATGGAGAGCTGCGCCATCCCCGTGCTGCTCATCTGCGCCGCGATCTTCGGCGCCTACCAGCTGGCGGGCCTCTACGGCATCGGCGTGGCCGCGGTGGGCATGCTGTCCACCGTGGGGGTGACCATGAGCGTGGACGCCTACGGGCCCATCGCCGACAACGCCGGCGGCATCTCCGAGATGGCCGAGCTGGGTCCCGAGGTCCGGGAGGTCACCGACACCCTGGACGCCCAGGGCAACACCACCGCCGCCATCGGGAAGGGCTTCGCCATCGGCTCGGCCGCGCTCACCGCGCTGGCCCTGTTCGCGGCCTACGCCTCGGCCGCGGGTCTGTCCCAGATCGACCTGACCGACCCCAACACCGTGATCGGCATGCTGATCGGCGGGATCATCCCGTTCCTGGTGGGTGCCATGACCATGACCGCCGTGGGGGACGCGGCCTTCGACATGGTCAACGAGGTGCGCCGGCAGTTCCGGGAGATCCCGGGCCTGATGGAGGGCACGGCCAAGCCCGACACCGCCACCTGCGTGTCCATCTCCACCCAGGCGGCCCTGCGGAAGATGATCGTGCCGGGGCTCACCGCGGTGATCGTGCCGGTGGTGGTCGGGTTCGTGCTGGGCGCCGAGGCCCTGGGCGGCCTGCTGGCCGGAGCCACCGTGACCGGGGTGCTCCTGGCCCTGTTCATGGCCAACGCGGGCGGCGCCTGGGACAACGCCAAGAAGTACATCGAGAAGGGCGCCCTGGGCGGCAAGGGCTCCGACGCCCACAAGGCCGCCGTGGTGGGCGACACCGTGGGCGACCCGTTCAAGGACACCTCGGGGCCCTCCATGAACATCCTGATCAAGCTGATGAGCGTGGTGAGCCTGGTGGTGGCGCCGCTGCTGCCCCACCTGTAGGCGGCCGGAACCCGGTCGAACGATCGATGAGAGCCGGCCCCGCGAGGGGCCGGCTTTTTTTGCCCCAGCCCGGGAAAAAGTCGCCGAAATCGGTTGACGGCTGCATAACGCGATTTTATTATTGTGCCCTCTCGCCTCGGACGGGAGACGCGGGTCGGGGCTCGGTTTTGGGCGTCCGGAGGACACCGCAGGAAAACCGCGGAGAGAAGCCGGTTGGCGCGTTTTGGAAAAGCTGGGGCGTGTTTTGCTCTTGACCCTTTTGGGGGTCGTGGGTAGAATGAACGGCCTTTCACAAGCGAGAAACCCTTTCACGGCCCCTGCGGGGGGCAGGCACAGGGATTCCGGTGGCTAGGAGAAAAAAGTCCAGTTACATCATCCAGTCGGTGACCAACGCCCTCGATCTGCTGGAGGAGTTCCGGGGCGAGGAGACGGAGCTCGGGGTGACCGAGCTGTCCAAGCGGCTCGGGCTCCACAAGAACAACGTGTTCCGGCTGCTCGCCACCCTGGAGAGCCGGGGGTACATCGAGCAGAACAAGGTCACGGGCAACTACCGGCTGGGCCTGAAGGTGCTCGAGCTGGGGCAGGTGTTCATCAAGCACATGGGGTTGCTGAAGATGGCCCGGCCCATCCTCGAGGAGATCGTGGAGAAGTGCAATGAGACCTCGTACCTGGGCCTGATCCGGGACGACCGCGTGGTGTACGTGGACGTGGTGGAGGCCCGGCAGCCGGTGCGGGTGGTCAGCCGGGTGGGGGTGGGGCTGCCCGTGTACTGCTCGGCCGTGGGCAAGGCCCAGATCGCGTTCGAGTCGGCCGACGAGGTGGAGCGGATCCTGAGCGAGACGCCGATGAAGCGCTACACCCGCAACACCATCACCGACAAGGACGAGCTCCTTCGGCAGCTGGAGGAGATCCGGGAGCAGGGGTACGCCATCGACGACGAGGAGTTCGACGAGGGCATCCGGTGCGTGGGCGTACCGGTGCGGGATTACACCCGGCGGGTCGTGGCCGGCATCTCGATCTCCGGCCCGGCGTACCGGTTCACGGACGAGAGGCTCCAGGAGGAGCTGATCCCCCTGGCGGTGGACGCCGGCAAGAAGCTCTCGGCCCGCCTGGGGTTCGACGTGGGCCAGGGCGCGTAGCCGCGCGCCCCCGTCCCGGTTCGGATCGGACCCGCCCTGCCCGGGCGGGTTTTTTGCGGCCGCCCGATTTATTGAGGCTAAAGTTTTTTGAGCGGGGCTAAAGGAGCTTGACCCGCTTGGGGCCGCCCCATAGAATGCGGCGACCCTTTGGCCCCTATCCCGTGTCCTGTGCAGGAGTCGAACCGCTTTGGCCGACGAGACCGCCGACCCCCGACGCACCTCGACATCGGGTCGGGCTCCCGCTCGGGGCCGGGGCCGGCGGTCCCGCCGCCGGCCGGCCGGGTCCGACACCGGGGCCGAAGAGTTCAACATCGGCAACAAGATCAAGGCGCTGCGCCTCAGCCGCCGGAAGACCCTGCAGGAGGTGGCCGACGAGACGGGGTTCAGCCCGGCCTTGATCTCCCAGATCGAGAACAACAACGTCTCGCCGCCCATCGCCACCCTGTCGCGGATCGCCAAGGTCCTGGGCGTGTCGATGGGGTACTTCTTCCGGGACGAGGGGCCCGAGCACGCCTACGAGGTGCTGCGGCGGGAGGAGCGGCCGGTGGTCACCCGGGTCATCTCCCGCACCGGTGGGAGCCACGGCTACGTGTACCAGGCGCTGACCCACCGCAAGCGCGACAAGATCATGGAGCCGTTCCTCCTCTACGTGGACCCGGGGACCCGGGGGGACGAGACCCAGTACAGCCACGAGGGGGAGGAGTTCCTGCTGATGCTCGAAGGGGAGGCGGAGCTCCTTCTGGAGGACCAGCGGATCGTCCTGCGGGAGGGGGACTGCGTGTACTTCGAGTCCCACCTGCGCCACCGTCTGCTGGCCAAGGGCGACCAGGGGGCCCGGGTGCTGGCGGTGCTCGCGAAGCGCTCGTGACGCGATCGGGGAGACGTCTTCAGCTCCGAACGAGAGGCTAGAATTCGGACCGCGCCCGGCGCTCCACAGGCCCATGCCCCCCGAGGCCGTGAGCTGACACCAAACAGGAGTGGGCATCCTTAGAACGCTTGGAGAGCGGTGAGGTTTTCTAGCCTTCCAGCTTTCCGACAGGCCGAAGGCCCCCGACCGACGACCAACAACTGACGACCAACGACCGAAGTTACTCGGAAAGGGTTTGCGATGGATCCGGCCCGAAGGAAACGAATCGCCGCCGCGATGGCGGGACTGTTTGCGTTCTTCGAGGAGGCGGCCGCGGCGCAGG
>JAADGT010000079.1 GCA_013152215.1 Deltaproteobacteria bacterium | reverse complement strand
CGGCCCGTTTGCTTCTGACTGTCCAGGCACCAAACGAGGCGCGCCCGCCCCGTGATCGGGAGGCAGATCCTTGCCCCTCCGGGCAGGGAGAGATAGCGCCGGTTCATCCCCCGAGGAGCGGCGCGCGAAACGTCACCCCTCGGCGGCTCCGGTTTCCTCCCCCTGGGGCTTTCGGCGCCGGCGCCGGCGCTTGCGCTTCTTGCCCGAGCCGGCCGGCCGGTTCAGGTTTTCCAGGTACCGCTCCCAGTACCCTACCACCTCGTCCAGGTCCCCTGCGATCTCCGCCCAGGCGTTGAACCACTCCCAAGCCTCGGGGAACTCGGGCTTGCGCACGAACCGGCCCTTGGTGCGGTACGCCTTGCCCCGGGCGATACGGTAGAGCGACAGCAGCAGCTCCCGGGCCTCGTGCCGGATGAACGACGACACGTGGTAGCGCCGGCCCAAGGCCTCCACCGGCTGACCGATGGCCTGCTGGGCCTCCTCCAGGTCCACCCCCGGCCGCAGGGGGTACCGGCTCGCCACGGTGGGCAGGGTCAGGGCGGCCAGGGTGCGCGACTCGGGCACGGGCCGCCCCTCCCGGGCCTGGGCGTCGAGGCGCTCCAGCAACGGGAACACCCCCTCCACCTCCTCCACCTCGGGCAGCAGGGCCTCGAACAGCCCCAGCCGGTGGGCCTGGGCCAACACCTCGGCCAGGATGCCCCGTTGGGCCAGCTGACGGAGCTCCTCCCGGAGCCGAGCCGGCGACGCCTCGGCGATGCGGGAGGCGTTCCGCCGGATGCCGGCCTCGGTCTCGGGCTCGATCCGGAACCCGAGCCGCACCCCGAACTCCACGGCCCGGAGCATGCGCACCGGGTCCTCCGCGAACCGCTGGTCCGGGTCGCCGATGATCCGGATCAGGCCCCGGCGCAGATCCTCCAAGCCGCCCACGTGGTCGATCACGGTGAAGTCGGCCAGGTTGTAGAACAGGGCGTTCACGGTGAAGTCCCGGCGCCAGGCGTCCTCCTCCGGCGTGCCGAACACGTTTCCGGTGAGGTCCAGGTCCTCCGGTGGGATCTCGGCGGCCTCGGGCTCCTCGTCCCAGGTGGCCCGGCCCCGGAAGGTGCTCACCTCGATGATCTTCTCGGGCTGGCCCTTGCGGCGGAAGTACACGTGCACGATGCGGAACCGTCGGCCGATGAGCCGGCAGTTGCGGAACAGCCGCCGGATCTCGCTGGGCCGGGCGTTGGTACCCACGTCGAAGTCCTTGGGCTCCCGGCCCAGCATGAGATCGCGCACCGCCCCGCCCACCAGGTAGGCCAGGTACCCCTCCCGGCGCAGACGGCGCAGGATCCACAGGGCGTCGGGGTCGATGAGTTTCCGGCTGATCGGGTGCTCCGAGCGGGGCAGCACCACGGGCGGAGAGGATTGGGGTTCGACTGCGTCTTCCATGGGCCTCCTTTGGAAGGCTGGAATGCTGGAAAGCTGGAAGGCTCGAAAGCTAGAAACTCACGGCCGGCTCTCCACCGGAACCCGTATCCCTGGCGTTGGACGCGGGCTCGCCTGAAACTCCAGGTGGGGCCTCTCAGCCTCCTAGCTTTCTAGCCTCCTAACCTCCCAGCGGGCCGAAGGCCCCAAAAAAGGCCTCCGGGCGTGCGGGCGCCATCTTATCATACGGCGGCCCGGCGCCGCCGGACGAAATCGGCGCTTCCGGGGCTCCGAACCGCGCGCCGGGGTCACCGGCCGGAGCCGGCCCCTTCTGGCTCGGGCGGCTTGGGGGGCGGCTCCGGCCCGGCCCCCTCCGGCTCGTCGTCCTCCCCCCCGGACCCGGTTTCCTTTTCCTCCGGCTTGGCCCCCTTGGTGTGGTTCCGGTCCCGCAGGCGCCGGTCGAGCTCCTCCAGGGCCTGGTCCACGATACCGTTGACCGTGCCGGGCTCCCCGGGCTCGCCGGCCCGCAGCCCGGTCAGGATCTCCATGCCCTCGTCCACGGTGCGCACCGGGTAGATGTGGAACCGGCCCTCGGCGACCGCCCGGACCACCTCGGGGTCCAGCACCAGATGGCGCACGTTCGCCTCGGGGATCAGCACCCCCTGCTTGCCGGTCAGGCCCACGGCCTTGCATACCCGGTAGAACCCCTCGATCTTCTCGTTCACCCCGCCGATCGCCTGGATCTCGCCGTTTTGGTTGACCGACCCGGTCACTGCGAGGTCCTGGCGCAGGGGCAGGTTCCCGATCCTCGACAGCAGGGCGTACAGCTCGGTGGACGAGGCGCTGTCGCCGTCGATGCCCGAGTAGGACTGCTCGAACGCGAGCGAGGCCGAGAACGACAGGGGCCGGCTCCGGCCGAACCGGTTCCGCAGGTACCCCGCCAGGATGAGCACCCCCTTGTCGTGGGTGGCCCCCGAGAGCCGGGCCTCGCGCTCGATGTTTACGATGCCGGCGGTGCCCATGCCCAGGCTCGCGGTGACCCGGGAGGGCCGGCCGAAGGCGTAGTCGCCGATGGCCAGCACGGCCAGGCCGTTGACCTGGCCCACCTTCTTGCCGTCCACGTCCACCAGCAGCGTGCCCTCGGCGATGAGCTCGCGGATGCGCTCCTCCACCCGGTTGCCACGGAAGGTGCGGTCCTCCAGAGCCTGGCGCACGTGCTCGGCCCCCACCCGCTCGGCCCCGGCCTCCCGGGCGAAGAACCCGGCCTCCCGCACCAGATCGTCCAGGTCCTCGAGCACGGCCGAGATCTTCTCCTTGTGCTCGGCCCTCCGAGCGCCGAACCACACCACCT
Organism: Deltaproteobacteria bacterium; assembly: GCA_013152215.1. Lineage (GTDB taxonomy): Bacteria > Desulfobacterota > Deferrisomatia > Deferrisomatales > Deferrisomataceae > Deferrisoma. The sequence continues at coordinate 2,063 of JAADGT010000079.1, read as the reverse complement.
GCGCCACCCCCTCCCGGTCGAACGGGGGCAGGCCCTCCACCCGGCAGATGTGGGCGATCCGCTGGGCGTAGGCCACCACGCCATCGCCGTTGCGGTCGGTGTCGGGGCCGAAGTCGGCCACCACCTTGAAGCACTCGCTGAACTCGGGGTCCCAGTACGACAGGATGTGGAACAGCAGCCGGCTGCCGTACACCACGATGCGGGTGTCCACCGGCACGGGTTCGGGCACCAGCCCGGCCACGCTCAAGAAGCTCAGGGGTTGGTAGCTCTCGATCTCCACGAGCCCGCTACGCAGGACCCGTTTGAGGCTCTTCCAGACGAACGGCTCGGTGATCGCGTCCTCCAGGTTGAACACCAGGTAGCCCCCGGAAGCCTGGAGGATCTTTCCGGCCTTGATGCGGGTGAAGTTGGTCACGAGCTTCCCGGTCTCGTCCACCACCTTCTCGACGGCGCCGAACAGGTTGCGGTAGGTGGGGCTCTCCTCGGTGAGCACCGGCGCCGACTCCCGGCCCTCGTTGTCCACCACCACGTTCACCCGGTACTCCAAGAACCGGTCGGCCTGCATGGCCTGCAGGAACGGCAGGGGGAACGGGAGCTGGGGCTTCTCCTCCTGCTGCCGGAACTTCTCCAGGTGCTCCAGGGTGTGGTCCCGCACCGCCCGGAGGTACTCGGCCACGCGGGGGTTGGCGTAGCGGCCCTGGATGGCCTCGATCAGGGGATCCACGATCCGGGCTGCGTACACCTTGACGATCTCCTGGACCTCCCGGCCCAGGGCGTCCATCAGCTCCTTCTGTCGTTTGAACAGCTCTCGGGCCTCCCGGCCCAGGGCCTCCTGGGCCTCCCGGATCCGGGCCTTCTCCTCCTCGGGCAGGGCCTCGTACTGGGAGGGATCCTCGATCGGCTTGCCGTCGATCAGGGGGATGAACAGCAGCTGCCCCTGGGGCGTGGGCTGCACGGCCAGTCCCTTCTCCCGGGCCGACGCCTCGAACCGTTCCCGCAGCTCCCGGATCTGGGCGTCGTACTTCTTGGAGAGGGCCTCCTTCTCCTGCTCGAAGGTCTCGGTCTGGAAGGCCTCCGGGATCTTCCGTCGCAGGGTATCCACCAGGTCTTCCATGTCCCGGGCGAGGCGCCGACCCTCCCCGGGCTCGAGCCGGAGGGCCAGGGGGCGATCCGGGTCCCGGAAGTTGTACACGTACACCCAGTCCGGGGGCGGGGGAAGGGGAGGAAGGCATTCGCGCACCAGGTCCCGAAGCTGAGCCTCTTTGCGGTTTCCCGTGAGGCCCAGCACGAACACGTTGTATCCCGGCGCGCGCATGCGCACGCCCAGCCGGATGGACCGCAGCGCCCGCTCCTGGCCCAGGGGGCTCCGCCGGGGCTCCACCTCCTCGGTGGTCTCGAACGGGAACTCCTCGGGCCGGATCACCGGGCCGAGCTGTTCCGGACCGAGCTCCCTGGGTCTCCGGGCCCGCCTGCGCCTCATCGGGCCACCTCGATCCGGCCGCGTTTGCGGATCTCCACCACCAGTACCCCGTCCCGCAGCCGGGCCTGAACCGTGCCGGGATCCGCGTCCGCCGGCAGGCGAAACGTCCGGCGGAACGACCCCGCCGGCCTCTCGGCCAGGTGCCGAACCGCGCCGGAGCCCGGCTCCCCCAGGGCCCGGGTGCCCTCGATGCGCAGGGTGCCGGCCTCCGCCGTGATGTCCAGGTCGGCGACCCGCACGCCGGGGAGGTCCACCTCGATCCGGTACCGGTCCGCCTCCTCGGTCACGTCCACCGGCGGGATCCAGGCCGGGCCCGAGGGACGGCCCCCCCAGGCGGTGTGGACCAGGGTGTCGAACAGTCGGTCGATCTCGTGGCGGCACGAGATCCAGAACAGCTCTCGGGTCATCGGACACCTCCTGCCCTAGCCCGCACTATCAACCCGGCGAAAAACAGGTGTACTTCATCGGCGGCGAGCAAGGGTTTCAGAGGACAGATTTCAGCTCCGTAGGCCGCGAGGCGGCCTGTTTGCGGGGTACAGACTTTGTGTACGGCTCGGTCCGAGCGGCGCGTGCTGGGCATGGG
>JAADGT010000038.1 GCA_013152215.1 Deltaproteobacteria bacterium | reverse complement strand
CGAGTGCAGCATCCGATCGCCGCGCCTTCGCATGCCGTTGCCGGAGCAGCCTGTTCGGGCGGCGACAGCGGAGGGCCCTGGAATTCGACAAAGCTACGGATCTTCGGGGGGCGCGGCGAGCCAAGGAGCCGCGCCCGGCGCTCCAGCAGACCCCATGCCCCCCGGACCGTGAGGTGGAGGCAAAGAGGCGTAGTGATTCCTAGAACGCGTGGGAATCCAGGAGGTTTTCAAGCCTCCCAGCCTTCCAGCCTCCTAGCGTCCTAGCGGAAATTACTGGGAAGGAATCCATGCGCTTTTCGAGCGAGGAGATCCTGGAAACCATCGGCATGATCGCCGAGGACCGGCTGGACGTGCGCACCGTGACCCTCGGCATCTCGTTGTGGGACTGCTCCGACCCCGATCCCCGGGCCTGCGGCCGCAGGGTGGCCGACAAGATCCGGGCCCGGGCGGGCCGGCTCGGGGAGGTGGCGGCCGTTCTCGAGGCCGAGTTCGGGATTCCCATCGTGAACACCCGGGTGAGCCTGACCCCCCTGGCCTGGGTGGTGCCCCGGGCCGAGCCCGAGGCGTTCTTGGAGGTGGCCCGGGCCGTGGACGAGGCCGGTGCGGACGTGGGGGTGAACTTCGTGGGCGGGTTCTCGGCCCTGGTCCACAAGGGCGCCACCGACGTGGACCGGGCCCTGATCCAGGCCATTCCCCGGGTGCTCGCGGAGACCGAGCGGCTGTGCTCCTCGGTGGTGCTGGCCAGCACCCGCACCGGCATCAACATGGACGCCTGCCTCGAGATGGGCCGAATCGTCCGGGAGACGGCCCGGCTCACCGCCGACCGGGACGGGATCGGGTGCGCCAAGCTGGTGGTGTTCGCAAACCCGGTGGAGGACAATCCGTTCATGGCGGGGGCGTTCCTGGGCCCGGGCGAGCCCGAAGCCACGGTGCTGGTGGGGGTGAGCGGGCCGGGCGCGGTGCGCCGGGCCCTGGAGGGACTCGCTCCGGACGCGGACCTGGGGCAGGTGGCCGAGACCATCAAGAAGACCGCGTTCAAGATCACCCGCATGGGGGAGCTGGTGGGCCGGGAGGTGGCCCGCCGGTTGGGGGCCCGGTTCGGCATCCTGGACCTGTCGTTGGCGCCCACCCCGGCCGAGGGGGACAGCGTGGCCCGGATCCTCGAGGCCATGGGGCTGGCCCGGGCCGGGGCGCCGGGATCCACCGCGGCCGTGATGATGCTCAACGACGCCGTGAAGAAGGGGGGCGTGTTCGCCTCGTCCTCGGTCGGGGGGCTCTCCGGAGCGTTCATCCCGGTCAGCGAGGACGCGGGCATGATCCAGGCGGCGGCCGAAGGGGTGCTGACCCTGGAGAAGCTCGAGGCCATGACCGCGGTGTGCTCGGTGGGGCTCGACATGGTGGCCGTTCCGGGCGACACCTCCGCCGAGACCCTGGCCGGGATCATCGCCGACGAGATGGCGATCGGCGTGGCCAACGGCAAGACCACGGCCGTGCGGATCATCCCGGCGCCGGGCAAGGTCGCGGGCGACCGGGTCCGATTCGGGGGGCTTCTGGGCGAGGCGCCGGTGATGCCGGTGAACCCCACCTCCTGCGCCGGGTTCGTGCGGCGGGGCGGCAGGATTCCGGCTCCCATCCAGGGGTTCCGGAACTGAGGGCCGGCGTGGCATCCGCACCCCGCCCACATCGGCCGGAGATGCCGTGAGAGCCGTGCGCTGGATCCTGTACGGGCTGGCGGCGGCGGCGCTCGCGGCCGCACTGTGGCTCGCGGCGTCCACGATCCGGTTCGTGGCCGGGTCGCAGCCGGTCACGGGCACGGTGGTGGCCCGGGAGAAGGTGGGGATGCGGTCGTGGGCCGTGGTGGTGGAGTACCCCTCCCCCGGGGGAGGGTCGGCCCGGACCACGCTGGAAGGGTACTACAACGACGCCGCCCACGCCCCCGGCGCCCGCGTGGCCCTGCGGGTGGCGGGGACCGAGGCCCGGCCCGCGGCATGGGAGGATTTGGTGATCCCGCCGATGATCGCCGGCCTGCTGGCGGGCGTGCTCGCCTGGCTGGCCGCCCTGCTCCGTCCGGCCCCGAAGGGGTCAACCTCCTCCGAAGAGCCACACGAGTAGCCCCACCGCAAACCCCTGCACCACCCACGCCAACAGGCTCACGCCCGCGGCCCGGGCCGTGCTCTTGTAGTCCAGGGCCTGCCTCACGGCCACCACCATCGCCGCGATGGTCCACACCCCGGCGACCAGGTGCACCGCCCACTGGAGCGCCGGGACCACTCCCACCACCCGGATCAAACCGGGGGAGGCCGCAAACCCCACCGTGCGCAGCAGCTCGCCGTGATCGGCCCGGGTCTCGGACTCGGGGAACAGGCGGGTGCCGATCCAGTAGGCCAGGTACGCCCATACGTACCATCCGGCCAAGGCGGCCAGGGTGCCGCCCACGAGGCCGAGCTGGCCGTACCCCCCGATCCCTCCGGCCAGGCTCGAGAGCACCACCACGCCGACGGCCTGGCCCACGGCCGACCGGTCTGCCTCCACCTCCTCGTACAGGTCGGGGTCCAGCTTGGCCGCCCGGATCATGCGCTGAACAAATGGACTCATCGGATTCCTCTCGGCCGGTGCGGTCGGTTGCGGGCCTTATCTTGGTGCCCGGCCTCGGGCCCGTCAAGGTGCGGTCGGTTGGGCTTGAGCTTCGCCGTCCTGAGATGGTACATCTCGACCTCGTTCCCTCCGATTTCAAGGGTGGAATGCCATGGCCACAACCCAAGCGATCCGGTTCCTGAGGCAGAAGAAGATCCCCCACGAGGCCCGGGAGTACGACCACCGGGTCAAGGGCGCCGAGTACGCGGCCGAGGCCCTGGGCTGGCCGGTGGAGGCCATGGCCAAGACCCTGGTGGTGGCCCTTGGCGACCGCCGGTTCTGCCAGTGCCTGCTCCCGGGCCATCGGGAGCTCTCGCTCAAGAAGCTCGCCCGTCTGGCCGGGGTGAAGTCGGCCCGCATGGCCACGGTGGACGAGGCCCAGAAGCTCACCGGGTACCTGGTGGGGGGCATCAGCCCGTTCGGGGTGAGGAAACCCGTGCCGGTGTGGGTCCACGACTCTCTGATGGAGTTCGAGACCATCGGGGTCAACGGGGGCCGCAGGGGGCTGATCGTGTTCCTCTCGCCCCACGACCTCGTGTCCGCGCTCTCCGCCGGGGTCGCGGATCTGGCGGTCGATCCCTGACGCCCTTCCCCAATTCCCCCGCGTTCGACGCCCTCCGCCACTCCCAGGGAGCTGCGCATCCAAAGGACGGTCGGTCCGGGGCCTGCCGCAGGCCCCTGGGGTAGCCCGCCGTTCCTTGCGCGGGCCGCGCGGAGCTGACACCATGGCGCGTCGATCTTGAGCGGAGGAGAGCGCGGTGACAAACGACGGCACGCCGTTTCGCGGCCTGACCCCCGACAAGGTGCTCGACGCGGTCGAGGCCGCGGGGTACCGGTGCGACGGCCGGCTCCTGGCGCTGAACAGCTACGAGAACCGGGTGTACCAGGTGGGCATCGAAGGGGCCGAGCCCCTGATCGCCAAGTTCTACCGGCCGGGGCGGTGGTCGGACGAGGCGATCCGAGAGGAGCACCGGTTCACTCGCGAGCTGGCGGACGAGGAGATTCCGGCCGTCCCTCCGCTGGCGGCCGGGGACGGCCGAACCCTTTTTCATTTTCAAGGGTTCCGCTTCGCCCTCTACCCCAAACGGCCGGGCCGCCCCCCCGAGCTCGAGCACCCGGACACCCTGCGCCGCCTCGGCCGGTTCCTCGGCCGAATCCACGCCGTGGGCGGCCTGCGGCCGTTTCGCCATCGCCCCACCATCGACCCCACGACCTTCGGGGAAGAACCGGTTCGGTACCTCCTGGAGAGCCGGATCCTCCCCCCTTACCTGGAGGACGCGTACCGAGCCGTGGCCGAGGCGGTGCTCGAAGGCGTGCGCCGGTGCTACGAGCGGGCCGGGCCGGTGCGCCGGATCCGCCTGCACGGAGACTGCCACCCGGGAAACGTGCTCTGGACCCCCGACGGCCCCCATTTCGTGGACTTCGACGACAGCCGCATGGGCCCTGCGGTGCAGGACCTCTGGATGCTCCTGTCCGGGGATCGGGACGCAATGGAGGAGCAGCTGGCCCTGGTGTTGGAGGGGTACGGCCTGTTTGCGGATCTCGACCCCCAGGAGCTGCACCTGGTGGAGGCCCTGCGCGCCCTGCGCATGCTCCACCACTCGGCGTGGCTCGCCCGGCGGTGGAACGACCCGGCCTTCCCGGCCGCTTTCCCCTGGTTTCGCGAGCCCCGTTACTGGGAGGAGCAGATCTTGGCCCTGCGGGAGCAGGCCGCTCTGCTCGACGAGCCTCCGTTGCGGGTGCGGGAGGCGGGTCGGTGAAGCCGGCGGCAGAGGAGGTGCGGCTGCGGTACCTGTACCGCTCGCTGATCCTGAGGGGAAGGCTGCGGCTCCCGCCCGAGGCGGCCCGGCCCCTGGTGGGGCCGGACTGCGCCTACCATCTCTACCGGTACGAGACGGGCCGAAGATCCGGGCGGCCTTCCATCCGCTAGGACGCTGGGACGCTGGGACGCTGGGAGGCTAGGAAGCTTGAAAACCTCCGTGATCTCCCAGCGCTCCAAGCATGGGCACGCCTCTTTGGCGTCACCTCACGGTCTCGGGGGGCATGGGGCCTGCTGGAGCGCCGGGCGCGGCTCCTTGGCTCGCCGCGCCCCCCGAACATCCGTAGTGTTGTCGAATTCCAGGGCCCTCCGTTGTCGCCGCCCGAACAAGCTGCTCCGCCAACGGCTTGCGAAGGCGCGGCGATCGGATGCTGCACTCGCGCCCGGCCGGAAG
>JAADGT010000083.1 GCA_013152215.1 Deltaproteobacteria bacterium | reverse complement strand
AGATGCTGGCCGACATCGACATGGAGACGGTGGACTTCGGGCCCAACTACGACGGGTCCTTGGAGGAGCCCCTGGTCCTCCCGTCGCGCATCCCCAACCTGCTGGCCAACGGCAGCTCCGGCATCGCCGTGGGGATGAGCACCAACGTGCCCCCCCACAACCTGACCGAGCTGTGCAACGCCCTCGTCCTGCTGGCTCGGAACCCCGGGGCCACGATCGAGGAGCTGATGGGGGTCCTGCCCGGTCCGGATTTCCCCACCGGGGCCTTCATCTACGGCACCAAGGGGATCCACGAGGCCTACCGCACCGGCCGGGGCACGATCCGGCTCCGAGCCCGGGCCCTGATCGAGCGCCATCCCCGCACGGGTCGGGAGGCGATCGTGGTCACCGAGCTGCCCTACACGGTGAACAAGGCGAAGCTCATCGAGGAGATCGCCGGGCTGGTGCGCGACAAAAAGATCGACGGCATCTCGGACCTGCGGGACGAGTCGGACCGGGACGGGATCCGGGTCGTGGTGGAGCTGAAGCGGGGCGAGGATGCCCGGATCGTGCTGAACCGGCTGTACAAGATGACCCGCATGGAGATCCCCTTCGGGATCAACCTGCTGGCCATCGTGGACCGACAGCCCCGGGTGCTCACCATCAAGGAGGCCCTCCAGCACTACATCGACCACCGGCGGGAGGTGACCATCCGCCGGACCCATTTCCGGCTGCGCAAGGCCCGGGCCCGGGCCCACGTGCTCGAGGGGTTCAAGATCGCGCTCGACAACCTCGACGCCGTGATCGCCCTGATCCGGGGCAGCGCCTCGCCGGCCGAGGCCCGGGCGGGCCTGATGGAGCGGTTCGGGCTCAGCGAGGAGCAGGCCAAGGCGATCCTGGACCTGCGGCTGCACCGCCTGACCGGGCTGGAGCGGGACAAGATCCTGGAGGAGTACCGGGAGACCCTGCGCCTGATCGAGGAGCTGGAGGGGATCCTGGCCGACGACCGGAAGGTGCTCGAGATCCTGGTGGCCGAGTTCGAGGAGATCCGCGGCAAGTACGGGGACGAACGCCGCACCGAGATCGTGGCCCGGACCGAGGAGATCACCATCGAGGACCTGATCGCCGAGGAGGAGATGGTGGTTACCATCTCCCACGCCGGCTACATCAAGCGCAATCCGGTGTCGCTGTACCGGAGCCAGCGCCGCGGCGGCAAGGGCCGGATGGGCATGACCACCCGGGAGGAGGACTTCGTCGAGCACCTGTTCGTGGCCTCGACCCACTCCTACATCCTGTTCTTCAGCAACCGGGGCAAGGTGTACTGGCTCAAGGTCCACGAGATCCCCCAGGCGGGCGCGGCGGCCCGGGGCAAGGCCGTCGTGAACCTGCTGCCCATCGAGAAGGGCGAGACGATCTCGGCGTTCCTGCCGGTGCGGGAGTTCCAGGAGGGCTGGTACGTGCTCATGGTGACTCGCCGGGGCCTGGTGAAGAAGACGGACCTGCGGGCGTTCTCCAAGCCGTGGAGGACCCGGGGGATCCAGGCGATCACCCTCGACGAGGGCGACGACCTCATCGCCACCCGGATCACCGACGGCAACCAGGAGATCGTGCTGAGCACCCGCAACGGTCTGGCCATCCGCTTCTCGGAGGAGGAGATCCGACCCACGGGCCGCACCAGCCGCGGGGTGAAGGGGATCGAGCTCGGTCCCGGGGACGAGCTGGTGGCGGTGGACGTGGTGCGGCCGGGCACCACCCTTCTCACCGTGACCGAGAAGGGGTTCGGCAAGCGCACCGCCCTGGAGGAGTACCGGCGCCAGAGCCGGGCCGGCAAGGGGATCATCACCATCAAGACCACCGAGCGCAACGGGCCGGTGGTGGGGGTCCTGGCCGTGGAGGACGGGGACCAGGTGTTCCTGATCGCGAGCTCCGGAAAGATCATCCGGACCGGGGTGCGCGGCATCCCGGTGATCGGTCGCAACACCCAGGGCGTGAAGCTGATCGACATGGAGCCCGGCGAGACCGTGGCGGCCGTGGCCCGCGTGGTCGAGCGGGAGGACGAGCCCGAGAACGGCGAGCCGGAGGGCGAGCCGCAACCGTAGCGCGGGCCGGCAGCGCCCCTTCCCAGCCACACAACGGCAGGCCGCCCTTTCGGTGGTCTGCCGTTGTTCATTGACCGCACCGGGCCGGCGAGATGCTCGTTCCCCGGCCGGGTGGCTGGTCCGGTTCTTGCTCACACTGTGCTCCCCCGGGGAGAGACGGTTGTCGGGCCTGTCGGTGTTACCGTATGGGTTTTTGCGAACACGCTTCGGAAACCGGGGGCTCGAACGAAGGCGGGCTTCAGAAAAAAGAAATCGTGCCCCCTCAAGTGCGAGAACGGTCTATCCGATGGGTTTCTGTGTTTGGCGAGCCGAAAGTGGGGGAACCTTGACACAGTGAGACCCCTCCGATACGATCCGGCGGGACTTTTTCCGAGTTCCCTGCGGCCTGCCCAGGGCCGCGGAGGCCGCCGCCCGCCTTTGCCAGGAGCTCCGGATGGCACTGTGGAAACCCAAGAACCTGGTGGGCCTGGACATCGGAAGTCACTTCGTCAAGGCGGTGGAGCTCCGGCACCATAAGGGCGGATACGACCTGACCAACCTGGGCGTGGCTCAACTCCCTCCCGAAGCCATCGTCGACGGCGTGATCATGGACTCGGCCGTCGTGGTGGAATCGATCCGCAATCTGTTCTCCCATCTCAAGATCAAGAACAAGAACGTCGCCACTTCGGTCTCCGGCCACTCTCTGATCGTGAAAAAGATCCAGCTTCCCCTCATGACGGAGGAGGAGCTGGAGGATCAGATCCAGTGGGAGGCGGAACAGTACATTCCGTTCGAGATCGAAGAGGTGAACGTCGATTTTCAGATCCTCGGGCCGGCCCTTGAGGAGGAAGGCCAGATGGAGGTCCTCCTCGTGGCGGTGAAGAAGGACATCATCAACGACTACGCCGCAGTGATCACCGAGGCCGGGCTCACCCCCCAGGTGGTGGACGTAGACGCGTTCGCCCTCGAGAACATCTTCGAGGTGAGCTATCCCGAGCACCTGGACAAGACGGTGGTGCTCGTGGACGTGGGCGCGAGCATCATGAACATCAACGTGCTGCGCAACGGGGTGAGCACCTTCACCCGGGACATCACCATGGGCGGCGCCAATTTCACCGAGGAGATCCAGAAGGAGCTCGGGGTGAGCTATGAGGAGGCCGAGGTGCTGAAGCTCGGCGGCCACGTGGGCACCCTGGGGCCCCAGGACGCCCTGGAGGTGCTGCGGCTCACCACCGAGAACCTTGTGTTGGAGATCCAGCGCTCCCTGGATTTCTTCAGCGCCACCTCGGCCGAGGAAGAGATCGACGGGCTGTTCCTGTGCGGGGGGTCCTGCCGGGTCCCGGGCCTGGCCGCCGCGGTGGAGGAACGGGTGGGGGTGTCGGTGGAGATCCTGAACCCGTTTCGGGGGCTCCGCTGGTCCGAGAAGGGGTTCGACCCGGACTATCTCGAAGAGGTGGGGCCGGTGGCAGCCGTGGCCACGGGGCTCGCACTGCGGAGGATCGACGAGCGATGATCCGCATCAACCTGCTCCCGGTCCGCGCCGAACGGCGCAGGGAGGTGCTCCGGCGACACGCCGTGATGGTGGCGGTTCTCGTGGTCGCGCTGGTGGGGGCCATCGTGACGGTCGACTCCATGATCCGGTCCGACATCGCCGAGGCCCGGCAGCGTATCGCCGCCCGGAAGGCCGAGATCTCCCGGCTGCAGAAGGTGATCGGAGAGGTCAAGGAGTTTCGGAAGAAGAAACGGGACCTGGAAGAGAAGCTGGAGGTCATCGCCCGCCTGGAAGAGCGCCAGCGGGGCCCCTCGCGGGTGCTCTACGAGATCGCCCGGTTGATCCCCCAGAAGATGTGGCTCGAGAGGCTCCGGGACACCGGGGGCGCGATGACCCTCGAGGGCTACGCCATCGACAACCAGACCATCGCCCGGTTCATGACCGCCTTGGAACGCAGCCCGTTGTTCCGTGGGGTGCGCCTCGAGGTGACCCGTCAGGTGAACAAGGGAGGGGTGAATCTGAAGTCCTTCACGATCCAGACGACCATCGTGTACCCGAAGGCGGGGTGACCCATGGCGGCCGTGGTCGACACCTACCTGAAGTGGCCGGCAAGCAGAAAGACCCTGCTGTGGGTGGGGTTCACCGTGCTCGTGGGGCTGGGCTACTACTTCCTGGGGTTCCAGCCCCGGCTCCAGGAGCTGCGGGGCTTGGAGGATCGGTACGAGCGCCTCGGCCGGGAGCTCCGAGAGAACCAGGCCATCGCCGACAACCTCCCCCGGGTGAAGGAAGAGGTTCGGCACCTGGACGAGAAGCTGGCCGAGGCCCTCCAGAAGCTCCCCAACCGCGAGGAGATCCCGGACCTGCTCCAGACCATCAGCGATCTGGGCAAGGACTCGGGGCTCGAGTTCCTGCTGTTCAAGCCGGGGGGCAGCCAGCCCAAGGATTTCTACGCCGAGGTGCCCCTGGAGATGCAGGTGCTCGGGCGTTATCACGACGTGGCGGTGTTTTTCGACAAGGTGGGACGCCTTCCTCGGATCGTCACGATCGTGTCCAGCGAGTTCGGAAACCCCAAGCCGGAGGCCGGCGGGGTGAAGCTCACCGTGAGCTGTCGGGCGGTGACCTACAAGTTCCTGGAGCCCGGCGAGAAGGCCGCGGCGGACAAGAAGCGAAAGAAGAAGGGAGGGAGGCGGTGATCCCCCGGCGGGTGCGTGCGGCCTGGTGGGGGCTGGTGCTGGCCGCGGGGCTGTGGGCCTGCGGCGGGGAGCCCCCGAGCAGCCGGACTCCGGCCAAGGCGCCGCCCGTG
>JAADGT010000367.1:1077-23707 GCA_013152215.1 Deltaproteobacteria bacterium | reverse complement strand
CGCGGCCTTGCTGTTCAGCCCGGCCGAGGCCGGCCCGGCGGCGTACGTGGCCGGCACCCTGGGGTGCCTGCTCGGCGCCGACCTCCTCAACCTCCCCAAGATCGCCCGCCTGGGCGCGCCGGTGGCCTCCATCGGCGGCGCCGGCACCTTCGACGGCGTGTTCCTCTCGGGCGTGATCGCCGTGTTCCTGGCGGGCTGAGAAAGCCTGCCGCCATCCCTCCCATCGGCGGCACCTCGGGTTGTTGGGCCTGCCGGAGCACCGTCCGCCGCGTTTCAGGGATCAGCCCAGAGCCCCGAGAGGGTGTCCCTCGCCCCTCCGAGCAGGGAGCGATAGCGCCTGTTTCTCCACCGGGGCAATAATGAGGTGGGGTAACCGCCGGCTGGGAGAAGCGGGCCGGGGCGGCTCGGGGGAGAAAAGGGCGCCGGGGTTCTGGACACCCGAAGGAAGGCGCTGTATAAGCGAACTGACGAGTGAATCATAAAAAACGCAAAGGAGCGCGTTGCGCATGAAGAAAAGCGTTCGCACCCGGCCCCGTGCCCTGTCCTCAAAAGGACGCAAGACGCGAGCGGCCCTGTTGGATGCCGCCCACGAGGTGTTCAAAGAAGTGGGGTACTACGCCGCATCGGTGGCCCAGATTGCCCGTAGGTGCGGAGTTTCCCCGGCAACCTTCTATCAATACTTTGACAACAAGGAGCAGGTTTTTTTAGAGCTCAACGACCTGGTTGTGAGCGATTTTATGGAAAAATCTGCCCGTATAGCCTGTAGTGCGTCGGACTTTGAGGGGCGATTAAAGTCTGAGGTGGCTCTGTTGTTGGAGCATACGCGGGATAATTTTGCTTTTCATCGGATTCTCGGAGAGTCAGATCTGGTTGACAAGATTACCATATCGTATTATGAGACCATAGCGAGACATTACAGAGATTTTTTTAGGCATCAGCATCGCATTGGGAGTATTGCCGGGTTCGATCCCAACCTTTTGGCCTACGCTTTGATCGGAATTTGTTACTTCAACAACCTGAACTGGGAGCCTGAGCCCCCAGCTTTCTCTTTTGATGAGGCCGTCGGGTTGATCGTGGATTTTCTGAAAAAGGGAATCGCCGGGCCTGCTCCGTGGGGCGATCCCCCCGATCTCGCTCAGATCCCTTTCCGGCCCCCACCGCCCAGCTCCTTCCGGACGGACGAGCCGATGAGCAAGGGAGAGCGTACCCGCCAAGCCATTTTTCGCGCCGCAGAGGCAGTTTTCGGCCGCAGCGGGTTCAGTAGGGCGAACATCGCGGACATTACCCGCGAGGCGAATGTCGCCCAGGGTACGTTTTACGTTCACTTCGAGAGCAAGAGCGACCTGATCGAGGGGTTCATCAAGCACATCAACCGAGAGGCCCGCCGGGAAATCCAACAGGCCATCGCGGGGATCGAGGACCGCAGGGAAGCCGAGCTCGTCGGTATCTGGGCGTTTTTTGACTTTTTGCGCAGGCACCGGGCCATATACAGGTTGATCCCGGAGTTTGAGATGATCGCTCAGGATGTGGGGATGTGGTACTACAACAAGATCGCCCAAGGATATCTCAAGGGGGTCAAAAAGGGGATCGAAAGGGCCCAGCTCCGTGATCTCCCCCCCACCTTCCTCGTGCGTTCCCTCATGGGGCTCACCCACTTTATCGGGCTGAAGTGGATCGTCTGGGCTCCGGACGACGGCGCCGGGTTTCCGCCCCCCCTGTTTGCGGACCTCGCCGAGTTCCTCCTCTATGGACTGGATCCTCGAAGGTGAGCCGTTGCCGGCCGTTGCCGGCGTGAGGCAGGGACCCGCCAAGGGGTTCCTGGACATCTGAGGTTCCTTTCCCGCAAAGGGGCCGCCCCGGGACCTGTGGGACCTGGCCCCCCTTCTCGTCCCCCTTTTTTCGATCGGTTGAGCTTGAGCGCGCCCCTCTTGCACCTCCCCCTCCGGTTTCGTCGGTTCTCGGGCCAAAGCAACACCGTTTCATTTTTTTCTTGACAGCCTGGGGAGGGCCGGATATTTTCTGACACATGGTTCATGTTTCAGGTTTTCGAGGAGTGTCTCCGTTGGGGCAGGATCGCGGGTCTGAAGACGTCGTCGTGGTGACAGGGGCCAGCTCGGGTATCGGTGCGGCCTTGGCCCAGGGGTTCTCCCGCCAGGGCGCGCGGGTGGCCCTGGCGGCTCGCCGGGAGGAGCGGCTCAGGGGGGTTGCGGAGGGGTGCCCGGGCCCCACCCTCATCGTGAAAGCCGATGTGACAACGTCTCGGGGCCGGGCCGATCTGCTCGAACGGGTCGTGGGGCACTGGGGGCGGATCGACGTGTTGGTCAACAACGCCGGCAGGGGGGCTTATGGGCCGTTCTTGAAGGCTTCCGAGCCGGTGTGGAGGGCTCTGTTCGAGGTGAACCTGTTCGCCACGGTGTTCCTGACGCAGGCGGTCCTCCCCGGCATGCTGGGACGGGGGCGGGGACTCATCGTGAACTTGGCCTCCATTGCAGGGCTCGTGGCCCACGCGAACAACGTGGCGGCCTACGTGGCCAGCAAGCACGCCGTGGTCGGTTTCTCGCGGGGCCTTGCCCGCGACCTCCAGGGCACCGGAGTTCGGGTCAAGGCGGTCTGCCCCCATCTCACCGACACCGAGTTTTTCGAGACGTCATGCGGGGCGGACGAGATGAGGCCCCTCGTCGCGGAGTACAGGAGTCGTATGGATTCCACAGAGGCCGTGGCCCAGGGGGTCATCGAGCAGCTGGACTCGCCCGGCGTGATTCTCTTTCCCACGCCGAAGCCGGCGCAGGCCTTCGACAGGCTGCGGGACGTGTGAGATGCGCACGCGCCCGGTGGAAACGGCTCTGATTACGGGGGCCGGCTCGGGAATGGGGCGGGCCGCAGCCCTTCGGCTGAGTCGTGCGGGCCGAACCGTGTTCGTGGCCGACATCGACCTGAGGGCGGCGCGGACGGTGGCCCAAGAGGCCGTTCGTCGCGGGGGCCGGGCCGAGGCCATGGTCGTGGACGTGGCGAGCAGCTCCTCCGTGGCAGGGCTGTTCGAGGCGGTTCTCCAGCAGGCTCCCCGGCTGGATCTCGTGGTTCACGCCGCCGGGATCCTAGGCGAGACCGCCTGGCTGGACGAGCTGTCCGATGAGGGGTGGCGCCGACTGATGGCCGTCAATCTGGACGGCACCTTCTTCTGCTGCCGCGAGGCGGTGCGGCACATGAAGGGAAGGGGAGGGGGACGGATCGTCCTGTTCTCGTCGGTCGCCTCGCTCACGCCCACCCCCGGTGCCGCGGCGTACTCGGCCGCAAAGGGGGCGGTGAACATGCTGGCCAGGTCTCTTGCCGCCGAAGCTGCCCGTCACAACGTGCGCGTCAACGTGATCGCTCCGGGCTATGTCGACACCCCGATGCTGGAAGGCCTGCCCTCCGGCTTCTGCGATCACATCTTGAAGAGGACGCCCTTGAGGAGGTTGGGAACCCCGGAGGAGATCGCCGCGCTGGTGGGGTTCCTCGCCTCTCCGGAGGCGGACTTCTTCACGGGACAGGTCTTCAGCCCCAACGGCGGCTTGGTGATGTGAGGCGGTGATGACGGGATTCGAGCACGTGGACGTAAGGGATGAGGGCGCGATCCGTTGGGTGGTCGTGCGAAGACCTCGAGACCGCAACTCGATCCACTCGGCCCTGATGGCCGAGCTCGGGCGCCTCCTGGACGAGTCCGAAAGGGCAGAGGTCCGGGCGCTCGTCTTCACCGGCACGGGTTCCACCTACTTTATCGGCGGCGCCGACGGGGTCGAGATGATGCGGTTGGACCCGCAGGGGGGGGAGGCGTTCTCGGCGCGGTTCCAGCGCCTGCTCAGTCGGATGGAGGCGAGCCCGCTCATCCTGGTGGCAGCGATCAACGGCCTGTGCTTCGGTGGCGGGTTCGAGCTCGCCCTGGCCTGCGACTTCCGGGTGGCCAGCACCACCGCGCGCATCGGGCTGCCGGAGGTCAAGGTGGGGCTCATCCCCGGGGGGGGAGGGACCCAACGGCTCCCGCTGCTGGTCGGGATGGGGTTGGCCACGGAGATGATCCTGAGCGGAAGGCTCTACCCAGGCGACGAAGCGGCCCGGCTCGGGTTGGTCCACCGTGCGGTCGCCCCCGAGGCCCTGGAGGAAGAGGCGCGAAAGCTTTTGGGGTCGGTGCTTCGGCACCCAGCGTACGCGCTGTCCTTGGCCAAGCAGGCGGTGCGCGCCGCCGGAGAGGGTGCGCTGGAGGATGGCTTTCGAACCGAAAGAGCCCTGTTCGGCAGGTGCTTCGAACGGACGTTCTTCTCGGACCTCATGACCGAGCAGCTGCGAAACGGGTCTCTCCAAACGTCCATGGACGTGCGGGATCTCTTACGAAAGGACGAAACATGAGAGTCGTGTGCATCGGCGGCAGCCTGCGGCCCCAGAGCAACACCTTGGAGTACCTCAAACGGTGCGCCGGAGTCCTGGAGCAGGAAGGGGTGGAGACCGAGGTGATCTCCCTTCGCGGAAAGGAGATCCAGCCCTGCCGAGGGTGCTACGAGTGTGTGGAGACGGCCCGGTGCGCCATCCAGGACGACGACTTCGCCGGGATCCTCGACAAGATGCGCGCGGCGGACGGCATTGTGCTGGGATCTCCGGTCTACATGTCCTCGGTCGTGCCCCCCATGATGGCCCTGCTCTCCCGCGCGACCTTCGTAGCCCACTGGAACGGCAAGTTTCTGGCGGGAAAGGTGGGCGGTCCGATCACGGTCGCCCGGCGGGCCGGACACAACCTCGCCTTCTCCCAGCTCCTGCTGTGGTTCTTCATCAACGGCATCACCGTTCCCGGGTCGACCTACTGGACCGTGGGAATGGCCGGGACCGGCGGGGCCCGGGATGCGCTCGAGGACCAGGAGGGCATGGGTCATGTGGAGAACTTCGCCCGAAATCTGGCGGACGTGCTGAGGAAGATCCGTGCCTGAGCCTGCAGGAGGGAGTGCCGTGGACGGAATCGGCTGGTGGCTTCGCAAGCGCGAGGAGCTGAGCGGGGACCGGGAAGCGGTGGTGGACGGAGACCGGCGCCTGACGTACCGGGACCTCAACCGCCGGGTCAATCGGTCGGCGAGGGCGCTGCAGGCCCTGGGGGTCAAGCCGGGCGACCGGGTGGGGCTGCTGGCCTACAACCGTGTCGAGTTCGTGGAGGTGATCTTTGCCGCGGCCAAGCTGGGCGCGATCCTGGTGCCGCTGAACTGGCGGCTGACCGCCCCGGAGCTGGACTACATCCTCACGGACAGCGGCGCCGAGACCCTGCTGTTCGATCCCGCGCTGGAGGCCCTTGCCCGGGAGCTCTGCGCCTCTGCCTGCGTGCGCCGGGTCGTGTGTCTGGGTGCGGGGTCCCCCCTGGGAGCCCACGCGTACGAAGCGTGCCTGGCCGCGCAACCGGATGCCGAGCCGGAGGTCTCTCCGCGTCCGGACGGGGACACGCCCCACATCCTCATGTACACGTCGGGCACCACCGGCCGGCCGAAAGGGGCCGTGCTCAGTCAGGGCGCCAGCTTCTGGAACGCCCTCAACCTCCAGCTGGCCCTGGACTTCACCTCGGCCGACCGAAACCTCCTCGCCCTGCCCCTGTTCCACATCGGGGGGATCGGCCTGTTCACCCTGCCCATGCTCTACGTAGGCGGAACGGTGGTGCTTCAGCGGGCCTTCGAGGCCTCCGAGACCCTCCGGCTCCTGAGGGAGGAGAGGATCAGCCTTTTCTTCGGGGTTCCGGCGATGTTCCTGTTCCTCCTCCAGCATCCGGAGTTCGACCCCTCCGCCTTCGCCGGTGTCCGGTGTGCGATGAGCGGGGGCGCGCCCCTTCCCCCGAGCCTGGTGCAGCAGTACCACCAGGCCGGCATCGCTCTGCAGCAAGGGTTCGGAATGAGCGAGGCGGCCCCGGGCATCACCACCCTGCCCAAGAGCCTCGCCCTGGCCAAGGCCGGGTCCGTGGGCCGGGCCCTGTTCCACGTGGAGGTGCGAGTGGTGGACGAGCGGGGTGACGAGGTGCCCCGGGGTCAGGTGGGGGAGCTGGTCCTCCGGGGCCCCAACCTGATGCAGGGGTACTGGAACCGCCCGGAGGCCACCCGGCAGGCCTTCTCCGGCGGGTGGTTCCACTCGGGGGACCTGGCCCGGATGGACGAGGACGGGGACCTCTACATCGTGGACCGCAAGAAGGACATGTTCATCTCGGGCGGGGAGAACGTCTACCCCGCCGAGGTGGAGAACCTGATCTACGAGCTGCCGCAGGTCTCCGAGGCCGCGGTGGTCGGCGTGCCGGACGACACCTGGGGGGAGGTGGGGTGCGCGGTGGTGGCCGTCAAGCACGGCCACACGCTCACGGCGCAGCAGGTGCTGGAGCATCTGCGCCCCCGTCTGGCCAAGTACAAGGTACCGAAGCGCGTGGTGTTTGTGGATGCCTTGCCGCGCAACGCCGCCGGCAAGGTGCTGAAGGACGCCCTTCGAGAGCAGACCCGCTGAGGTTGCCTCTCCGGCTCGCGGCCCTGCCCGGGTCGGTCTCCCGCACCCCACGAGGAGGAAGACGATGACGGGAAAGCACGGGTTCACACTCATGTCCTTTGCTCTCGCGGTGGCCCTGTTCGCCGCCCCCCCTGCGCGGGCGGCGGAGAAGCCCATCAAGATCGCCCAGGTGGTGGGGGTCACGGGCCCGTTCGAGGTCTACGCCAAGCAGTCCATCACGGGGTTCAAGATGGGGCTGGAGTACGCCACCCGCGGCACGATGCGGGTGCTGGGCCGACCCATCGAGGTCATCGTCAAGGACACCCAGCTCAAGCCCGACCTGGGCAAGCAGCGGCTGGCCGAGGCCTTTAAGGACGACGGGGTGGACCTGGCCGTGGGGGGGGTCTCGTCGGCCGTGGCCCTCGCGATGCTGCCCGTGGCCGCCGAGTTCAAGAAGGTGCTGGTGGTGGAGCCGGCCGTGGCCGACAGCATCACCGGCAAGGCTTGGAACCGCTACGTCTTCCGCACCGGCCGGAACTCGTCCCAGGAAGCCATCGCCAACGCGGTGGCCCTGGCCCGGCCGGGGGTGTTCATCGCGACCCTGGCCCAGGACTACGCGTACGGCCGCGACGGCGTGGCAGCCTACAAGGAGGCTGCCGAGGCCAAGGGCGCCAAGGTCGTGCACGAGGAGTACGTCCCCCTCAAGACCGCGGACTTCACGGCCCCGGCCCAGCGGATCATCAAGGCCCTCAGCCGCGTGAAGGGCGACAAGTACCTGTTCGTGATCTGGGCGGGAAAGGGGAACCCCCTGGGCAAGCTGCGGGCGATGAAGCTGGAGGAGAAGCACGGGATCAAGCTCACCGCGGGTGGCAACATCCTCGCCGCGCTGAAGCTCTACAAGCCCCTGGAGGGCATGGAGGGCGCCACCTACTACTACTACGACATCCCCAAGAACGAGGCGAACCGGTGGCTCGTGGAGGAACACCGGAAGCGTTTCAACCGGCCCCCCGACTTCTTCACCTGCGGGGGCATGAGCGCCGCGATCGCGGTGGTGAAGGCCATCGAGACGGCCGGATCCACGAACACCGAAGCGCTCATCACCGCCATGGAAGGCATGCACTTCAGCACCCCCAAGGGGGAGATGGTGTTCCGCAAGGAGGACCACCAGGCGCTGCAGTCCATGTACCACTTCCGGATCAAGAACGACCCCGATCTGCCCTGGGCCGTGCCCGTGCTCGTGCGGGAGCTCACCTGGCAGGACCTGGACGTTCCCATCCGCAACCGTTAGCTCGACGGGCGGGCCCCTGCGGAGGGGCCCCTGCCCTCCCCGTTCCCGAGGAGACTGCACCGTGGCCGAGGCCGTCCTCGAGACCCGAAACCTTACGATCCGGTTCGGTGGCAACACCGCCATCGACAACGTGAGCCTCCGGGTGGAGCCGTACACCCTCAAGTCGATCATCGGCCCCAACGGGGCGGGGAAGACCACCCTGTTCAACCTGCTGAGCGGCCAGTACCGGCCCAGCTCCGGACGGGTGCTGTTCCACGGCCGGGACGTCACCCCCCTCGGGCCGGCGGACCGGGCCCGGATCGGGATCGGCCGGTCGTTTCAGCTCACCAACCTGTTTCCTTCTCTGACGGTTCTCGAGAACGTGCGCCTCGCGCTTCAGGCCCGAGAGCGGGTGGGCCTGGTGTTCTGGCGTCGCTGCGACGCCTACCCGGAGCTGGAGGAGCGGGCCTACGGGATCCTCCAGGAGGTCTCGCTCGAGCACCGGTGGGCCGACACGGCCGAGGCCCTGCCCCACGGGCAGCAGCGTCAGCTGGAGATCGCGATCCTGCTCGGCCTGGACCCGGAGGTGCTGCTCCTCGACGAGCCCACGGCCGGCATGAGCATGGAGGAGGTGCCCGCCGTTTTGGATCTCATCCGCCGGATCAAGGCGACCCGAACCCGCACGATCCTTCTCGTCGAGCACAAGTTCGACATGATCATGGCCCTTTCCGACAGCATCGCCGTGCTCAAGGACGGCCGGCTGCTGTGCGACGACGCCCCTGAGGCGGTCTCGTGCAACCCGGAGGTCCTCGAGGCCTATCTCGGCGGAGGGGTGCGAGATGTCTGACCCGATCCTGGCCCTGGAGGGGGTGCACGCGCACATCGGTGGCCACCACATCCTCCAGGGGGTGTCCCTTGAGGCCCGCCCCGGGCGGGCCACGGTGCTGCTGGGCCGAAACGGGGCGGGAAAGACCACCACCCTGCGCACCATCATGGGGCTGGTCCGGGCCAGCGCAGGCACGATCCGGCTGGCGGGGGAGCGGATCGAGCGTCGGAGGACCTTCGAGATCGCCCGGCTCGGCGTGGGGTACGTCCCGGAGGATCAGGCGGTGCTGTCCCACCTGACCGTGGAAGAGAACTTCCGACTGGCCATGCCCTGCGAGAGCGAGGAGTCAGCCCGCCGGCTCGACACGGTGTTCCGACTCTTCCCCGCCCTCAAAACGTACTGGCAGGCCAAGGCGGGCGTGCTCTCCGGGGGCCAGAAGCAGATGGTGGCCATCGGACGGGCCTTCGTCACGGATCACCGGCTGCTCCTGATCGACGAGCCGTCCAAGGGGCTGGCGCCGGTGGTCGTGGACCACCTGATCGAGTCGCTCCGGCACATGCGCGACGAGACGACCGTGATCCTGGTGGAGCAGAACTTCCACATGGCCCGGCACGTCGGGACCGACTACTTCATCCTGGACGACGGGCGGGTGGTTCACGGCGGCCGGATGGAGGACCTGGTGAACGATCACACGGTGAAAAAGCGGTACCTGGGAATCGGGTGAGGAGCACGCACGGATGAACGCGCTGGACGTGGCAGTCGGACAACCCCCGGGTCGGCCGGTCAGCGGGCGGCATCTGGCCGTGGGGGCGGGTGCAGCGGCACTGGTTCTGGTGCCGCTCATCTGGATCGATCCCACCACCTACCTGGTCCTCACTGTGGCCGGCCTGGCCATGGGGATGTTGCTGTTCCTCACGGCGGTGGGCCTCACCCTGATCTTCGGCCTGATGGACGTGCTCAACCTGGCCCACGGCGCGTTCTTCGCGTGGGGGGGGTACGTGGGCTTCAGCGTGCTGCAGCGGCTCGACGCTTTGGGCTGGGTCGAGACGGGCTCGCTCGGCCAGAGCGTGGGCTCCACCCTGCTCGCTTTGGCGGCGGCCGCCGGGGTGGGCGCCGTGCTGGGGGTGGTGGTGGAGCGGGTGGTGGTCCGCCGGGTGTACGGCGACCACCTGAAGCAGATCCTCATCACGGTGGGCCTCTCCCTGGTGATGGCCGAGGTGATCAAGATCGTGTGGGGGCCCAACGACGAGATGGTGCTCGTGCCCCAAGCCCTCCAGGGGAGCTACGACCTGTTCGACGTGGTGGTCAACCGGTTCCGGGTGCTGGCCGTCGTGGTGGGCGTGGCGGTGTTCGGGGGGCTCCACCTCCTGCTCCGGCGTACGAGGCTGGGTCTTGTCGTCCGGGCGGGAGTGGAGAACCGAGAGATCGTGGAGGTCATGGGGTACGACATCGGCCGCATCTTCACAGCGGTGTTCGCAGGAGGGGCGGCCCTGGCGGCCGTGGGCGGGGCCATGTGGGCCGTCTTCCGGGAGCAGATCCACCCCGGTATGGGTGACGAGAACCTCATCCTGGCCCTGATCGTCGTGATCATCGGGGGAATGGGCTCGGTCACGGGCTCGTTCGTGGGGGCCGTGGTCGTGGGGCTGGCGTTCAACTACGTCTCGTTCCTCGTGCCCAAGCTCGCCCTCGGTGTGAACATCCTGATCATGGTGATCGTTCTGCTCCTCAGGCCCCAAGGCCTGATGGGGCAAGAATAGGAGAGGGGGAGAGCATGGCTTCCAGGGCCGTTCCTTTGAACCCGACCGCCCGCGGCGCGGGGCGGAGCCGGGATCGAGCCCGCCTCCTCGCCGCGGGGGTACGCGCGCTCGTCCTGCTGGGCTTCGTTCTGGGCCCCTGGATCTTCCCGTCGTTCCGGGCCATGGACGTCCTGGCCAAGATCATGATCTTCGCGGTGGTGGTCGCGTCCTACGACCTGATCATCGGCTACACCGGGATCGTGTCCTTTGCCCACGGCATGTTCTTCGGGCTGGGTGCCTACTGCCTGGCCCTGGTGATCCACCACGGCGGTGAGCCCCGCGGATTCCACCTGGCCGTGGCCCTGGTGCTGGCCGTGGGGCTGAGCTCGGTGCTGGCCTCGGCCGTGGCGTTCTTCTCCCTTCGGGTCAAGGCGATCTTCTTCGCGATGGTCACGCTGGCCCTCGCGGAGTTCGCCCACATCCTGGGGGGGCAATGGACCAGCCTCACCTTGGGAGAGGACGGGGTGTCGTTCCGTCTGCCCGGGGTGCTGGGGGTGGGTTGGAACGGAGGAGGGGTCCTCGGGGTGGGCGTGGACGGGCGGCTGATCACCTACTACGCCGTGCTGGGGGTGTCGGTGGCCGTGTTCGTCGGCCTGCTGCGGTTCGTGGAGTCGCCGGTGGGCCGCGTGATCGAGTCGATCCGGGAGAACGAGCGGCGCGCCACGGCCCTGGGCTACCGGACCTTCCACTACCAGCTCTTGGCCACCGTGGTGGGCTCGGCGGGTGCCTCGATCGCAGGGGTGCTGTTCGCCGGGTGGGTGCGGTACGTCAACCCCGAGTCCGTGCTGGGGATCCCGGTCATGCTCAACATCCTCCTCATGGTGATCATCGGCGGGCTGGGCACCCTGTACGGTGGCATCGTGGGCGCCGCCTTCATCGTGGCGGCCGAGACCTGGCTGCCCGAGCTCCAGAAGGCCGCCTCGACCCTGCTCCCCGGGGTGGAGATCGCCCAGCGGCTGGCCGAGCGATGGGTCCTCTACTTCGGCATTCTGTTCATGCTGGTGGTGTTCCTCTTCCCCAAGGGGATCATGGGTGCGGTGCGTCAGATCTTGGCCCGGCGGGAGCCGGCCCGGACAGGAGGGCAATGAAGTGCCCGGAAGAAGCCGCGCCGGCATCCGGAGCCTGGCCACGTACATCCCCCGAGCCTACCATCAGGCGGAGTACATCGCCGCCCAGAGCGGGACGCCGGCCGAGATCATCCGCACCAAGCTGGGGTGGTATCAAAAAAACGTCCCGGGCCCGGGCGACGGAACGGTGACCATGGGGCTGAAGGCCGCGCGCAAGGCCCTGTACTACTCCGGGCTCCAGCCCTCCGAGATCGACCTGGTGATCTGGAGCGGGGAGGAGGTCAAGGAGTACCGCAACTGGCCCGTGGGGCCGAAGATCCAAAAGGAGCTCGGCCTGCGGCGCGCGTGGTCGTTCGACATGCAGCAGCGTTGCGGCACCACCGTGGTGGCGCTGAAGCTCGCCCGCGACATGATCCGGGCGGACCCCGGGCTTCGCAACGTCCTGGTCGTGTCCGGCTACCGCAACTCCGACCTCATCCACTACGCGAACCCGCGGGTGCGGTGGATGTACTTCCTGGCGGCCGGCGGCGCGGCCTGCGTGGTTCAGCGGGACTGCCCCGTCAACGAGATCCTCGACGGTCATTTCATGAGCGACGGGTCGTTCGCGTGGGACGTCTACGTTCCGCAGGGGGGATCGGCCGCTCCGGTCACGCCCGAGGGGCTCCGCGAGGGCAAGCAGTACCTGGACGTGCTGGACCCGCAGGGGATGAAAGAGCGGCTCGAGCGGCTGTCCCTGAAGAACTGGCTGACCTGCATCGATCGCGCCTTGGAGAAGAGCGGACTGTCGCGGGGCGACGTGGGCTACCTGGCCACCTTGCTCGTCAAGCGCAGCGCCCACGAGTGGCTCCTGGCCCAGTTGGGGCTCCGGCCGGACCAGAGCCGGTACCTGGCCGAGTTCGGTCACCACGGGCAGAACGATCAGCTCCTGTCCCTCGAGCTCGCCCTGGAGGAGGGGCGGCTCCGGGACGGGGACATCGTGCTCATGCTCTCCGCAGGGATCGGCTACGCCTGGGACGCCTTGGTTCTCCGGTGGGGACCCGTAACCGCGGCGCGGCATCAAGGAGACCCGATGCTGCTGGCCGACCCGGAGGGGAGCCCATGAGCCCGGCCGAGCCCTCCATCGGAATCGTCAGCCGCGGCGTGTACCTCCCCCTGCGCCGCGAGACGGCCGCCCGGCTGGCCTCTCGCGCAGGCCTTGGGAAGGAGGAGGTGGAGGCGCTGGGGATCCGCTGCAAACCCGTGCCCGGCCCCGGGGACCATCCCGTGCCGATGGCCGTGCAGGCGGCGCGCCAGGCGCTGAGCCGGGGCGGGGTCGATCCGGAGCAGGTGGACGTGGTGATCTGGACCGGCGAGGAGTACAAGGACTACGTCGCCCAGACCGCGGCCATCCGGCTCCAGGAGGAGGTGGGCTGCCGGAACGCTTGGGCGTTCGACCTCGTGGGTCAGGGGGTCACGAGCCTTGTCGGCCTCCGGGTGGCCCGGGACCTCATGATCGGGGACGACACGATCCGAACGGTGCTGCTGGCCGGGGGCACCCGGAACCTTGATCTGGTGGACCCCGGAAACCCGCAAACCCGTTTTCTCCTCGCCTACTCGGCCTCGGGCGGGGCTCTCCTCGTCCGAAGGGACCATCCCCGAAACCGGGTGGTCGGCCTGGCGTTTCACGTGGACCCGGACATGGCCGACGCGGTGTACGTGCCGGGCGGGGGGACCGAGCATCCCTTCTGTGAGGAGAACCTGGGCACCCCGGCGATGTTCTTCCAGGCGGCGGATCCGGCAGCCCTGGCCGAGTACCTGGCGACCCGGTTCCCCACGGGCCTGGTGGCGGTGGCCCGGGCGGCCCTCCGGGGGATGCGCCCCGACTACGTGGCCCTGCGCCACCTCCCTCCTGCCGTGCGCGAACAGGTCCTCTCGGCCCTGGAGATCCACGACCTGCGGAGCGCAACGCTTGCCGAATGGGGCCATCACGGCACCAACGACGTGATCCTCTCCCTGGATCTGGGGGCCCGGAGCGGTGCCCTCCGAAACGGAGACCTGACGGTATTGGTGTCCGCGGGGATCGGCTTCACCTACGCCGCCGCCGCCGTCCGCTGGGGCCCGGGTTGAGCCGGGAGAAAGAGCCTTCACGGAACCCGGGCGCGCCGGTGGCGGGGCATCCGATGGTTGGAAGACCAAGCATGGCGTGCCCTCGCGCGCGAAAGGAGACGGGACGATGGGTTGGCAGAAGAAGCGGATGGGCGGATGGATCTGGATCGTACTCGCCTCCGTGTTTTTGGGCTCGCCCGCTCGGGCTTTCCTCACTTTCGCAGACGAGGACCGGTCGGGTGAGCTTGCCGGCGAACCGGCGCACCAGCGTTACCAATTCAACACCCCCACCACAGTGACCTACGACAGGGACACCCTGTCCGCTGATCCTGCCACGGCTCGCGTCTATGTGGCAGACGTGGGTCATTACAAGATCCGGGTGCTGGACCTCGACGGGGCCCTCGTGGGAGAACTCGACGACCGTGACACCCTGCTCGATCCCGACAGCCCGGAGACCGCGGCACCCACGATCTCCGCTCCCCTGGGCATCTACTTCTTGTCGAAGAGCGAAGCTCAGGACGATCGGCTGGCCGGGCTCTACGTGAACGACATCGGCGTCCACAAGATCCACTTCTACCATACCGACCCTTCCGACCCAGATCGATTCTACTACGTCACCTCTTTTGGACAGGAGGGGCAAGGAGGGGGCGACCAGCTCAAGCTGCCGCGCAACCTGGTGGTCACACCCGACGGGTACCTGTACGTTTCCGATGAGTTCAACCACCGGCTGAAGGGGTTCCGCCTCGACCCGGAGACCTACACGGCGACCCTGATCACGACCCGAGGCTGGCAGGATCCTACCGGAGCGTACGTGCCGGCGGGGCCCATCATCGTCGGCGTGGACAAGGACTACGGGGCCGACTCGGCCTACTACGACGACTACGCCGGATCACCGGAGAAGATCGAGGGGTTCCGCATCCCCCAGGGGCTCACCTACTGGAGGGCTCCTGACGGCTCTCACGAGTACATTTACGTCTGCGACAACGGAAACAACCGCATCAAGGTTTTCGAAGTGGATCAAGCGACCGGTACCCTGACGCTCGTCGACATCCTGGGCCGTTTCGTTGTCAACGGAAACCCTGACCACTTGAAGCGGCCGCGGGGGGTCCGAACCGATCGGGACGGGAATCTCTACGTGGCCGATACGTACAACGGCCGGTTCCTCAAATTCGCCAACCTCGATCCCCTCGCCGCTGGTACGGTCCGTTACCGAATCGATCCGGCCAGCGACGCCGAAGCCGTTTGGGTGTACGGAAGGCTGGGGATCCAGCAGGTGGAGATGCGCGACCCGACCACCGCGTTATACGAAGACGAGTGCTTTCAACTACCCAACGACGCGGTTCCCCTGGAGTACCCGACGGGCGGCTACTACACTGAAGATGTCTGGTCCTGGGGCGTATTCTACCAGGATGCCCCGGTGATCCTGGTAAGCGATCCGGGCAACCACCGCATCAAGAAGTGCTGGGTGAGCCCCTCCGGCCAAACGGTCCTTCGGTGCTCGGTCTCCCAGGGGGTGGGGGGGAGCCTGGAGCACGAGTTCTGGGGGCATCCGAGGACCCTTGCGGGGCAGCTCCACTTCGTAGGGGGAATGGCGTGGCTGCCCACCGACGGCTCCGCCAGCAATATCCTGCTCGCTACGGACACCCCGAACACCCGGGTCAACATGTATGACGCCACCGGCCAGTATCTCGGCATGTTCACCGGTGCCCCCATCTCCACCGGCGTGACCGGGATCGACGTCTACGAGCCGGTGAACGGTTGGAACTCCTACGAGGTGGCCATATTGGTTGCGGCCGATACGAGTCTGGTCTGGCCCTATACAGGGGACAGCTCTATGAGAATCTATGACGAACAGGGGCTTCTGGAAGATGTTTTTGATCTCACATATCGCACGAGTGGATATGGTGTGCCGGAGATTTCTCAATATAATAACAACTATCCGAGATCGATAGACGTGCATTTGGAAAATGGCTCGTCGGGCGTGTATGGGGTGTATATTACAAGCAATCTTGGCTACGTGTGGAAATTTGTTTATGATTCGTACTGGGCCACCTTTCGGTACTCTTGGCATGCTGGCGGGGTGGATTACAGTAAGGGAGATGATATGTCTGCTGATTGGGCTCTTGGCCCTAATTTTTACAATGAGGGCGCGGTCGGTACCTTCGATCAGATCCAAGACGTTGTGGCGGTGGGGAGCCGAATCTACGTAGTCGATCGGAGGAACCAGAGGCTTCAGGTCTTTGACAGCGCCAACGGAGCGTATGTGGGCAAGTTGGGCATGGGCGCTGGAACTTACGATCACCCCGACACCCTCACCCCTTATGACCTCTTTCTGCCGGTAGGCGTGGCGTTCGACAGCGTGAATCAGACCCTTCTGGTCGGCGACGGGTTCAACATGATCGCCCGCTCCTACGAGGATCCCACGCCGTACCTTCCTGACTCCGAAGGGAGGATCCTGCCGCCCTTCCACGGGTACTGGCTGAATCCCTCCCTGGGTACCCGTCCAGGGGGGCTCTTCTCGGCCGAGCACGTGGCGGTAGGCAATGGAAAGGTGTTCGTCAACTCGTTGATCTCTGGAAGGATCACAGCTTTTGACCTGTCTGAGGTGCAGCAGCTCCATTGACCCGCGCTGCCTCGCCCTGATGGGGATCTCGTGAAAGGCTCCGAGAGCATGGTGAATCGGGGTGAGAAGGTGGGAAGGGAGAACGCGGTGACGAAAACAGGTGTGGAAACCCGGCCCGTTGGCGCGGGGAATTCGGAGCGCGCCGGGCGAAGCGCTGCGGCGTTGGAGCCCGGCGACAGGGCCACCCTGACCAGGGAGGTGACGGAGGTGGAGCTGGCGCTGTTCGGAGCGGCCACGGGTGACACCAACCCCATCCACTTCGACCCCGACTATGCTCGGAGCACCCGTTTCCGGGGGCCGATCGCGCACGGTCTCCTTGCGGCCGGGCTCATCTCCGCCGTGATCGCCAACCAGCTCCCCGGGCTGGGCACGGTGTACGTAAGCCAGGATCTGCGGTTCCTCGCACCGGTGCGCATCGGCGACCGGGTCACCGCGGAGGTGGAGGTCCTGGCCGTGGACCGTGAGCGCAACCGGGCGCGCCTGCGGACCTCGTGCGTGACCCAGGAGGGCATCGTGGTCGTGGACGGCGAGGCGACGGTGATGCCTCCTCTCGTGCCCCTGGATCCGGTCGGCCAAGGCCCCCTTCAGGAGAGGCAACGGGAGGTGGAAGGTCGCCTTCGGGGGGCCACCGCTGCCTTCCGGGAGGCCTTTCTGGGCTGAACCGGGAAGGGGCTTGCCCGACCAGGTACTTCCTGCGCCCCTCCTAGGCGAACGTGAGCGGCTCTGGGGCTGAGCCCTACGCCCCTCTCCTCCTATCGGCGGCACCGATTCCCCCGCGGCCGCGGATCCCCATTTCCGATTTCCGGTGGGCGGGCCGGCCTCCTAGAATCGGAGCGGATTTCGTGCTTCCCGTTCCGTTTTCAGGAGGAGATCCCATGGTTCCCACGGACGATCGCCAGATGTGGCAGGAGCTCGGCCTCGATCTGGAGGCCCACGACGGCCTCCTCTCGGTGCTGGGGCAGGCCTACGAGGACGTGTACCTGCGGCAGCCCAACCGCCCCCGGGCCATGGAGTACTTCGACTTCGTGGTGAGCCAGATCCACGGGCTGCGGGTGCGCGAGCTGCTGCAGGCCAAGGAGCGGGGCCGCAAGGTGGTCGCGGCCTTCTGCGTGTTCGTGCCCGAGGAGGTGGTGTTGGCCGCGGGCGGGGTGCTGATCGGGCTGTGCGGAGGGGCCGAGGTGGGGTTCGATCTGGCCGAGCAGTACCTGCCCCAGGCCACCTGCCCCCTGATCAAGAGCTTCTTCGGGTTCAAGCTGGCCCGGCTGTGCCCCTACATCGAGCTGGCCGACCTGGTGGTGGGCGAGACCACCTGCGACGGCAAGAAGAAGGCCTACGAGTCGTTCCACACCCTGGCTCCGGTGCACGTCATGGAGCTGCCCCAGATGAAGAACCCCGCCGACCGGGTCCTGTGGCGGGCCGAGCTCGCCCGGTTCGTGGACCGGATCGAGGCCCTGACGGGCAATCGGATCACCGACGACGCATTGCGGGAGGCCGTGGGCGTGGTCAACGCGAAGCGCCGGGCCCTGGCCAGGCTGGCGGCCCTGCGGTCCGCCGACCCCGCCCCCATCTCGGGCCTGGACGCCCTGCTGGTGAACCAGATCTCGTTCTACGACGACCCCGAGCGGTTCACCGCCAAGGTCCACGAGCTGTGCGACGAGCTGGAGGAGCGGGTGGCCCGGGGGCAAGGCGTGACGGCCAGGGGAGCTCCCCGGATCCTGGTGTCGGGATCGCCCATGGCGATCCCCAACTGGAAGGTGCCCCACGTGATCGAGTCGTGCGGGGCGGTGGTGGTGGGCGAGGAGTCGTGCGTGGGCTCCCGGAACTTCCGGGACCTGGTGGACGAAGGGCCGGCCGATCGAGAGGCTTTGTTGGACGCCATCGCCGAGCGCCAGCTCCGGATCGAGTGCGCCTGCTTCACCCCCAACGCCGAGCGGGCCGACACCGTGGCGCGGATGGCCCGGGAGCTGGGGGCCCACGGCGTGGTCCACTACAACCTGTCGTTCTGCACCCCCTACGCGGCCGAGGCCCTGCGGCTCGACCGGCAGCTCCGGGGCCAGGGCATCCGGATGATGCGCCTCGAGACCGACTACTCCCAGGACCAGGCCCAGGTCCGTACCCGCGTGGAGGCGTTCCTCGAGATGCTCGCCATGGAGTAGGCCCGAGCCGGATGCGGGAGCGCCGGGCGGCTCAGACCGCCCCGTGCTCCCGCAGGTACTCGGCCGCCTTCTTGTCCGTCTTCAGGATGTGTTGCCGGAGCCACTCCATCACCCGCTTCTGCACCTCGATGGTCAGGGCGAGCTTGGTGTTGGCTTGTTTCTCGTACTCGGCCGCCAGCTTGGCGAAGTCACGCTTGAACGCCTCGTGCACGGCCCGGTGCCGCTCGTACTCCGGGTACCCCCCCCTTCGCATGATCTCCTCTTCGGTCTGGAAGTGCTCGACCGCGTAGCGCCCCAGGAACGCCAGGAGATCCCCCACCACCTTCCGACCCTTGCCGGCCCGCATGGCCTGAAGGAGTCGGTTCACCTGCTCCACGAGCTCCCGGTGCTGGCGGTCCACCACCTCGATCCCCGTCTCCATGTCGGGCGTCCACTGAAGCTGAAGCATTGCATTCCTCCCGGAACGGAAAGGTTGCGGGGTCTGGCGGACCGAGACTCCCGTGACTGGCCCCCTTGTCGTCCGGCGGCGGGCAAAACTTGAGAAGGCCCCGGCCTCCGGACCCTTTGCGACAACGGATGCACCGCCATGCAGGGTGAGCAGCGCTACGGCTCCTCGCGGCCTTCCGCTCGTTCGAGGTGCTGGAGGGGCACGTAGAACTTCAGGTACCTCTTGCCGTCGGAGTAGGGGGCCCCGCTGGGGTCCTCCACCAGCACCGTGGCCCGCTTCGTGATCCGGTTGATCCGGCCCTTCCGTCGGATCCCCTGGAACACGAACGAGACCCGGTCGCCCACCCGCAGGCCGTGCGTCCGCAGGGCCCTCTGATCCGGGATCTCCATCCGGTGGGTCACGTCCGTGTGCCCGAACAGGCCCCGGGCGAGCTCCCGAAACGGCTCGGCCCGACAGCTCGACATCCCGGCGGTGAGAAGCTCGATCAGGTGCACGAGCTCGTGCTCGAAGATCCGCAGCAGGGCATCGAGCCGGTCCCGGCACCGGAGGCCGTTCACCGTCACCGGCCGGTTGGGCCCCTGGAAGTTCGAGAACAGCAGGTGCGAGGAGATCACGATCTCGTACCTGGGCCGGTCCGGTCCGGGGGTCGGGCGGAAGTACGTCTTGCCCCCGGCGCGGGTCATCCGGCGCGAGAGCCGAAAACCCAGGCCCAGGCCGTCGAGCTCCCCCAGGGCCCGGCTCAGGGCCCCGGCAAACACCCGCCGGTCGTAGAGCTCGAACAGGAGCCGCAGGTCCGAGGCGGCGATCCGGGTGAAGTTCCCCTCCCGCACGTGGGGTGAGCGGGCGAGGAGTTCCTGGCGCACCATCCGGGCCCGCCGGGCTGCTTCGGCGGGAGGGAGGCAGAGCTCCCGGGCCGTTTCGGCGAGGCCCGCACGGCCCACCCGGCTGGGCCGGCCCCGGCGCTCACAGAGCCTTCGGGGCCTCACCGCGCACCCCGCGGGGCAGCCGAGATCCTGGCCATCCCCCCGCCCTCCGGGAACGCCACGACGATCCGGCCGTTCCTGCCCGACACGATCTCCATGGTGCCGTCCTCTCTCCCCATCGCCTATCGATCCCGGCAAGAAAATGAGCGCGTTTTCCTGGTGGCAGGCCCCTTGCCCCCGAGCAGGGAGGCGAGAGCCCCTATTTGATGGATGCCCGGTTTGTCACCCGGATCGTTCATGAGCGTTGGTCGCGAAGCCGCCGCGTGTGCGCCAGATCGGGGCGAGCACGGGCGCCGAGGAGCGCTGGCGTACTGGCCGGTACGTCGAGCCCCGAGGTTAAGGTCGGGAGGATGAGCGGACGATATATCGGCCGGAGGCCGAGCTCCTCGGTCTCTGTCGGGTGGGGAAGAGGCGCTGTCGCGCCACGGCCACCCCCTGTGGGGGTGGCGGAGATCGGATCCAGATCCACAAGGAGGTGCAGCATGGAAAGGGTGACTCGCAGGCAGGTGATCGGGTCGGTCGGTCTGGCCCTGGGCGCCGGTTTGGTGGCCGGCCGGGTCTCTCCTGCGTTCGCGAAAACGGAGGGCCCAGGCCGGGAGGTGCCCTGGCCCTACCGGCAGCTGGACCCGGAGGTGGTCGCGGAGAGAGGATACCACGGGTACTACAAGAAGCACTGCATGTACGGCATGTTCAGCGCCGTCGTGGGAGAGCTGGCCGACCGGTTCGGTGCACCGTACCAGAACTTTCCCATGGACATGATGGAGTACGGGGCGGGCGGGGTCGCCGGCTGGGCCACCCTGTGCGGCGCCCTGAACGGGGCCGCCGCCTCGATCTACCTCCTCTCGCCCTCCCCGAAGCCGGTGATCGACGAGCTGTTCTCCTGGTATACCGTGAGCGAGCTGCCGGAGTACCGGCCCAAGAACGCCAAGTTCGATATCGTCCCCTCGGTGGCGGGCTCGCCCCTGTGCCACGTGTCCGTGGGGCGGTGGTGCGAGGTCTCGGGGTTCTCGTCGTTCTCGAAACAGCGCTCCGAGCGGTGTGCGTGGCTGACCGCCAACGTGGCCAAGAAGACGGTGGAGCTCCTCAACGCCCAGGCCCAGGGCAAGTTCGCCCCGGTTCACCCGATCCCGAAGGAGATCCAGGAGTGCCGGGGCTGCCACGGCAAAGGCGGCGAGGTGGAGAACACCCGCGGCAAGATGTCGTGCACCCAGTGCCACCAGCAGGAGCCCGAGGACCACCCCGTCCCGTTCAAGAAGACCTGACCCTCCCAGCGGGCGAAACGCCTCAACACGTGGACTCCTCTCCCGCGTCCGGGATGCGCCCCATGCCTGGGCCCATCCGGGCTTTCAGAGAGGCGAGTAGAGGCAGACGCCCGCCCGCCGGGCCGCGGCCGCCAAGTCCCCGTCGAAGGTGGCGAGTTCCAGCCCCCGGCGGAGGGCGAGGTCGAGGTAGCCAGCATCGTAGGCGGTCAGCCCGTACTCCCGGCCGACGGACCGGCACCGGGCCAAGGTGCCGGCGTGGGGCGGATCGAGGACGATGGGAAGCCGCCGGAGGAGTTCGACGGCCCGCTCGGCATCGGCAGCCGTGATCCGCCCCCGGCGCTCCGCAACGACGAGCACGTTGGACATCTCGAACGCCCAGAGCGCCGGCACGAGGGCCCCTTCCCGGATCACCCGCTCCAGGACCCGCTCCGCAGCCGGGCTGGTCTCGTCCTCGAGACACCAGGCCGCCGTCACGGAGCAGTCGACCACGATGGGGTTCACCGATCCCGCCCTTCGTCGCGCAGCTCCCGGATCGACTCCGGACCGGGGCGGGTGCGGGCACGAAGCGCCGCCAACTCCCGCACGAGCTCGTCTCCCTGGGGCTCTGCGGCCGGCTCCGGGGGTACCAGCATGGCGACGGGTTTGCCCCGCCGGGTGATCATCACCCGCTCCCCGCGCTCCACCGCGGCCAGAAGCCGGGAGAGGTGCGTCTTTGCCTCGAACGCGCCCACCTGAATGGTCACCGGATCCCCTCCTAATCAAACCAGTTTGCGAAACTAGTTTGAACCTACCGGCACGGGGCGCCTTCGTCAAGCGTTCAGGAACCCTTCAGCACTCCCTCCACATTCCGTTGCGAGGACCGGCTCGTACACGACGCTCCCGGGGCGTCGCCCCTGGCCCCGGTGGGATGTCCGACGGCGGGGCTTACCCCTTGACACGGCCGTCGGCCCACGAAAGATTCAAGCGGTAAAACTTGCCGGAGGGCTTTCATGCGGATCACCAGCAAAGGACAGGTGACCATCCCCCAGAGGATTCGAGAGCAGCTTGGGTTTCTGCCCGGCACCGAGGTGGAGTTCGTGGTGGAGGGAAGCAGTCTGCGGGTGGTGAAGAGCCCGCGAAGCCCTGGCCGCGGCAAGCGAATCGTGGACAACATGCGCGGCAGGGCCACGAAAGCCCTCACCACCGACGAGATCCTCGCCCTTACCCGGGGTGAGGAGTGACGGCGCAAGTGGGCGTCGGGTTCGACCGGATCGAGGATCTGGATGCCTGCCTGCCGCGGGATGTGTTTCGCCGCGATCCCCTTCCCTGGCCCGCGGCGTTCCTGACCGGGAAGGCCTTCCTCGCGTACCGGAGGCGGGGCGGCTCCCGAACGGCACCGCTCCCCGACTTCTACATCGGCGCCCACGCGGCCGTGGCGGGGTTCACCCTCGTCACCCGCGACCCCCGCCGGTACCCCACCTGCTTCCCCAAACTGCGGCTCATCAGCCCCGAGGCGTGAATGCTCGCCCGGGTGGGCCTGTGAAGGGAGAACGGCTCAAGCTCTTGCCGCGCACCAGGCCGCCGGCGCCGAGCAATCGGCCACGAGCGGACTTATCGGTCGCGCTTTTGATCGCGACGCTCCTGGATCGACTCCGGGCCGGGCCGGG
>JAADGT010000367.1:0-1031 GCA_013152215.1 Deltaproteobacteria bacterium | reverse complement strand
CCGGCAACCATTGTTTCCAGTTCGAGCCAAAACTGGTCACGATTCTTTCCACTTTTCCGCCATCCCGAAAACGATAGAGGCGGTTCCCCGGTTCCCCGAGCGGACACGACCTGTCCGGGGTGCGTGATAGGCTGAGGCCCTTCGACGTGAACCGGGAGAGGCGGGGCATGGCGTTGCCAGGGGAAGCCCCCGCAGGGTACGATTTCACCTCGACCTGTGCGGAGGGGGTTGGGGTGACCGCGATTTCGACCATGTAGCCAACTCGACGGCCTCGCCCGGCGGAACCGATCCGCCGGCGGGGCCGTTGTTGTTTGGATCGCCGGGCCGTTGGCGAGAAGGAGCGGAAGGACACGATGGCCATGGAAGCGCAGAAGAACCAGTTTCTGGAGGTGTTGCGGGAGCTCGGTGGAAGGGCCGGGAACGAGGCCCTGCGGGCTCGCCTGGGCTGGAGCCCGGGGCAGTACGAAGCCGTGCGCCAGATGCTCCTCGACGAGGGGCGCATCGAAAAGGGCCGCGGCCGGGGAGGGTCGGTGCGGCTGGCCGGAGGGGAGGCTGCGAAGCAAGAGTCTGGCGCTTCCGGCGAGGAGAGCAAGAAGGCCGGAGCGCGCGGCTCGGGGGCCCGCGGGGGGCGATCGGCGGGCCGGGCAAAGCGGTCCGGCAAAAAGAGCGGCGCAACCAACGGGGCCAACCTCGGATTCGAGAACAAGCTCTGGGAGATGGCCGACAAGCTGCGCGGCCACATGGACGCCTCGGAGTACAAGCACGTGGTGCTGGGCCTCATTTTCCTCAAGTACATCTCCGACTCGTTCCAGGAGAAGTACCAGGAGCTCGAGGCCAAGCGGGACACCGAGTACACCGACCCGGAGGACCGCGACGAGTACCTGGCCGAGAACATCTTCTGGGTGCCGCCCGAGGCCCGCTGGGAGAAGATCCAGGCTGCGGCGCCCCAGCCCCCCATCGGACAGACGATCGACGGGGCCATGTCCGCGATCGAGCGGGAGAACCCGAGCCTCAAGGGCGTGCTTCCCAAG
>JAADGT010000338.1 GCA_013152215.1 Deltaproteobacteria bacterium | reverse complement strand
GGGGTGGGGACCGTGCGCTACCTCCTGGCCAACCCCCTGGAGGCCCTGCTGCGGCACCTGGAGGCGTTCGCCGCCCGGGGGCCGCGGCCGGTGGTACGGTTCCGCGAGGTGCCCGACGAGGGGTTCGCGGAGGTGCTCCTGGTCACCCGCGACCGGCCCGGGCTGTTCGCACAGGTGGCCGGGGTCCTGGCCTCCCAGCGGTTCAACATTCTGTCGGCGGTGCTGAACAGCCGCACCGACGGCTGGATTCTGGACGTGTTCCATCTGACCCCGGCGCGGCCGGAGCCGGGCCGGTGGGAGGCGTGCCAGCGGGTGCTCGAGGCCGTGCTCGAGGGCTCCCAGGACTTCGCCCCGGTGGCCGAGCGCCTGCACCGCCGCAGCGGCCTGCGCCGGCCCTTGCCCACCGTGCCCCCGGAGGTGGCCGTGGAGAACGAGGCCTCCCGGCGGTACACCGTGGTGGAGATCCGGGCGGCCGACCGTCTGGGACTGCTGTACGACGTGGCCCGAGCCCTGGCCGAGGAGGGGTGTACGATCCGCATCGCCAAGATCACCACCAGCCTGAACCGGGCGGTGGACGCCTTCTACGTGGAGGACGCCGAGGGGGGGGGCAAGATCACGGAGCCCGCACGGGTGGAGCGGCTGCGCCAGGCCCTCGTGCGGGCGGCCCAGGGAGATCCGGCATGACCCGTGGGCTGACCGGCGCGGTGCTGGCGGCGATCCTGGTCCTGGCCGGGACGGCCTGGGCCGGGGTGCGCCTGGATCCTCCCCGCCCCCGGCCGGGGGACCTGTTCCGGATCTCCTGGCGGCCGGAGGTGGGCGGGGGGCCGTGGCGGGTCCGGTTCGACGGCCGGGAGTTCCCCCTGTGGCCCGGCCGGGACGGGGTGTGGGAGGGGCTGGCCGCGGTGGAGGCCACGGCCGAGCCGGGCCCCCGGAGCCTGGAGATCCTGGGCCGGACCGGCCCGGTGGCCCGGCAGCGGATCGAGGTGGCCCCCCGGTCGTTCGGCGAGCAACGGCTGCGGGTGGACCCCCGCCTCGTGAACCCCGACCCTGAGGATGCGGCCCGCGCGGCCCGGGAGGCCAAGCGGATCCGGGAGGTGTTGGCCTGGGTCAGCCGGCCTCGGCTGTGGAACCCGCCGTTCCTCCTGCCGGCCCGGGGGCCGGTGTCGAGCCCGTTCGGGGTGCGGCGTGTGTACAACGGCGAGCCCCGGGGGTACCATTCCGGCCTCGACATTGCCGCGCCACGGGGCACGCCGGTGCGGGCCGCCGCGGCCGGGGTGGTGGCCCTGGCCGACGAGCTGTTCTACACCGGCCGTACCGTGTTCCTGGACCACGGGCTGGGGCTGTTCACGGCCTACTTCCACATGGACGAGATCCGGGTGCGGCCGGGGCAGCCCGTGGCGGCCGGCGACGTGCTCGGTGTGGTGGGCTCCACGGGCCGGTCCACCGGGCCCCACCTCCACTGGGGCGCCTACCTCGAGGGGGTCAAGGCCGACCCCCTGACGCTCCCCGGCCTGGACGGCCGGCCCGGAAGGCGTTCCGGCGCCGGCGTCGCCCGGGGGGCGGGAGCCAAGGAACCCTGACGATCTTTAACGGAGTTTTCCGTGGTCGAGACGAACGAGCGGTTCGAAGATCTGCTGAAACGCCTCGAGCAGAGGGTCGAGGCCCTGGAGTCGGGCGATCTGGACCTGGAGGCCGCCCTCGAGGCGTACGAGGAGGGGGTGAAGCTGGCCCGGGAGTGCCACCGGCGCCTGGACGAGGCCGAGCGGCGCATCGAGATCCTGCGACGGGGCGAGCACGGGGAGCCGGTGGTGGAGCCCCTGGAGCCGGGCCGCCTGGAGACCGAAGAGGGCTGATACCGAGTTGCGTTCAATCCGAGAGCTTTCTCGGGGCGGGGCATGGGGCCTGCTCCCGGCCGGGCGCGAGTGCAGCATCCGATCGCCGCGCCTTCGCATGCCGTTGCTGGAGCAGCCTGTTCGGGCGGCGACAGCGGAGGGCCCTGGAATGCGACAAAGCTACGAATGTTCGGGGGGCGCGGCGAGCCAAGGAGCCGCGCCCGGCTCTCCAGCAGACCCCATGCCCCATCGAGCGTTTGGCGGCGGTTCGGGGAAGCGGCCCGGCCGCCTAGCGGGCCGAAGGCCCCCGACCGACGACCAACGGCCGAAGTTACATGGAACTTGGTGTGAGCCGGCAGGGCTGGGATTACCATCGCTGCAGAGCCGCCAAGGAGCGTGATCGTGGACGTGAAGGCGTACCTGGAGACCTGCCGGGCCCGGGTGGACGGGTGGCTCGACCGGTGGATGCCGCCAGCCGACCGGTTTCCCCAGCCCCTGTTCGAGGCCATGCGCTACAGCCTGTTCGCGGGGGGCAAGCGGATGCGCCCGGCCCTGACCCTGGCGGCCTGCGAGACCCTGGACGGCGAGCCCGAGGCGGCCGTGCCGTTCGCGGCGGCGCTGGAGATGGTTCACACCTACAGCCTGATCCACGACGACCTGCCCGCCATGGACGACGACGACCTGCGGCGGGGCCGGCCCACCAACCACAAGGTGTTCGGCGAGGGCATGGCCGTGCTGGCCGGCGACGGGCTGCTGACCGACGCGTTCTCCGCCCTCACCGATCCGGAGGTGCTTGGGGTCCACCCCCCCGAGCGGGTGGTGCGGGCCGTGGCCGAGCTGGCCCGGGCGGCCGGCACCGGGGGCATGGTGGGCGGCCAGGCCCTGGACCTGGTGAGCGAGGGCCGGGTGCCGGACCTTCCCACCCTGGAGTATCTGCACACCCACAAGACCGGCGCCCTCATTCGGGCTGCCGTGGTGTTGGGGGCGTTGGCTGCCGGCGCGGCCGAGGAGGATCTCCGGCGGCTCGGCCGGTTCGCCGAGCGGGTGGGGCTGGCGTTCCAGATCGCCGACGACATCCTCGACGTGGAGGGGGACCCGGAGGAGCTGGGCAAGCCGGTGGGCAGCGACGAGGGGCGGGCCAAGGCCACCTATCCGGCGCTGCTGGGGCTTTCGGAGTCGCGGCGGTTGATGCAGGCGATCGTGGCCGAGGCCATGGACCTGCTGGACCCCTACGGCGAGCGGGCCGCGACGCTCCGGGCCCTGGCCCGGTTCGTGGTGGAGCGCCGCCATTAGGTCCCAGCGGAAGTTCTTAACCCGGCGGATAAACAGGCGCTATCGCTCCCTGGTCGGGAGGGGCAAGGAACCTGTCGGAGAGCCGGGCGCGGCCCCATAGCTCGCCGCGCAGTGCCTCTGACGCTTGGACCGCGAAATGGTTCGGATTCCACCGGGTTGTCATGAAACCAGCTCTTCGGTCCCGTGCCTGCGCGGCGAATCGCATGCCCGGCTTCGCGCCCGGCCGGAGGCAGGTCCCTTGCCCCGCCCGCCGAGGTGACGCGCCTAATTTGTCGCCGGGTTAATCCTATCCCCTCGCCGGGTCAATGGCACGGCACCGTAAGGAGACCGATGAGACCGCGAGAACCCATTCTTCCCCGCGTCCAGGGGCCGGAAGACCTGAAGGATCTCGACCGGGCCCAGCTCGAGCAGCTGGCGGGCGAGATCCGGGCGTTCATCCTGGAGAAGCTCTCCCCCGTGGGCGGCCACCTGGCCTCCAGCCTGGGGGTGGTGGAGCTCACCGTGGCCCTGCACCGGGTGTTCGACTCGCCCGAGGACCGGATCATCTGGGACGTGGGCCACCAGTGCTACGCCCACAAGATCCTCACCGGTCGGCGCGACCGGTTCGGCACCATCCGCCAGGCGGGCGGGCTCTCGGGGTTCCCCAAGCGGAGCGAGAGCCCCCACGACGCATTCGGCACCGGCCACTCGTCCACCTCGATCTCCGCGGCCCTGGGCATGGCCGTGGCCCGGGACCTGGCCGGGGAGAGCCGCAAGGTGGTGGCCGTGATCGGCGACGGCTCCATGACCGCAGGGCTGGCCTTCGAGGGGCTCAACCACGCCGGCCACCTGGACCGGGACCTGGTGGTGGTGCTCAACGACAACGAGATGAGCATCTCCCCCAACGTGGGGGCCCTGTCGTCGTACCTTTCGCGCATCCTCACCGGCGATCTGTACTCCCGGTTCCGCAAGGACGTGGAGGAGTTCCTGAAGGCCATTCCGAGCCTGGGCGGGGCCATGGCCCGGTTGGCCAAGCGGGTCGAGGAGCACGTGAAGGGGTTCTTCTCGCCCGGCATGCTGTTCGAGGAGCTGGGGTTCACCTACGTGGGGCCGATCGACGGCCACAACGTGGGCCACCTGGTGGCCGCGTTCGAGAACGTGAAGAAGTTCCGCAAACCGGTGCTGGTGCACGTGGTGACCCAGAAGGGGCGGGGCTTCCCCCCGGCCGAGGAGGCTCCGACCCGCTTCCACGGGGTGGGGCCGTTCGACCCCTGTGACGGCCGGAGCCGGCCCGGCTCGGGGGTCGCGCCGAGCTACACGGCGGTGTTCCGCGACACCCTGATCGAGCTGGCCGAGAAGGATCCCCAGATCGTGGCCATCACGGCGGCCATGCCCGAGGGGACCGGGCTCGACGGGTTCCGGGAGCGGTTCCCGGACCGCTTCTTCGACGTGGGCATCGCCGAGCAGCACGCCGTGACCTTTGCCGCCGGGCTGGCGGCCGAGGGGTGGAAGCCGGTGGTGGCCATCTACTCCACGTTCCTCCAGCGGGCCTACGACCAGATCGTGCACGACGTGGCGCTCCAGGGCCTGCCGGTGGTGTTCGCCCTGGACCGGGCCGGGCTGGTGGGGGCGGACGGGCCCACCCACCACGGCGCGTTCGACCTCTCCTACCTGCGCCACGTGCCCGACCTGGCCGTGCTGGCCCCGGCCGAGGAGGCTCCGACCCGCTTCCACGGGGTGGGGCCGTTCGACCCCTGTGAC